>JBEEON010000028.1:0-2854 GCA_041191625.1 Actinomycetota bacterium
CGGTCACGCCGATTTGGTGGGCATGCAGAAGTATGGTTTCGACGAGGCGCGTCCCGTTCTCGAGCGCGCGTCCGCACGCGAGACGGCCACTCGTGTGGCCTTGGGTGCTGTCGCCCGCGGTTTCCTCAGCGAGCTCGGCATCGAGGTCGTGTCGCACACGTTGTCGATCGAGACGGTGCGTGTGCCGGACGGTTCGCCGCTGCCCAGGCCCAGCGATGTTGTTGCGCTCGACGCCGACCCTCTGCGGTGTTTCGACGCCCAGACGAGCGCCGAAATGGTGCGTCGGGTTGACGAGGCTCACAAGGACGGTGACACCCTCGGTGGTGTGGTCGAGGTTGTGGCATACGGGGTCCCGCAGGGACTCGGAAGCTACGTTCACTGGGACCGTCGACTGGATGCCAGGCTTTCTGCCGCGTTGATGGGCATTCAGGCCATCAAGGGCGTCGAGGTGGGTGACGGTTTTGAGACCACTCGCCGTCCCGGCAGCGTCGCGCACGACGAGATGGTTCCCGGTGACGAAATTGAACGTCTCACCGATCGTGCGGGCGGAATCGAGGGCGGCATGTCCACCGGCACCGTTCTGCGGGTGCGTGCGGGCATGAAGCCCATTGCGACGGTTCCCAAGGCATTGCGTACCATCGATACCACCACGGGTGACGTAGCGGCAGCACATCACCAGCGTTCCGATGTGTGCGCTGTCCCCGCTGCGGGTGTCGTGGCCGAGGCCATGGTGCTACTCGTGCTGGCGGAAGCGGTGTTGGAAAAGTTTGGTGGCGACTCGGTGGCCGAGACGAAGCGAAACATGGAATCGTTCGTGGCGAACATTCCCCAGACGATGGTGACCAAACGAGACCTTCCGTGACACCTCGTTTGGTGTTGATCGGAGCTCCTGCTGCGGGCAAGACCCGTCTGGGTAAGCGCATTGCGCGACTTCTGAATCTTCCGTTCCGTGACACCGACAAGATGGTGGTCGAGAAGCATGGCCCCATCCCCGAGATTTTTGCGGAACACGGCGAGGCTCAGTTCCGTGTGTGGGAACGTGAGGCTGTGATTGAGGCCCTGTCGTCCGAAGGAATTGTGGCGTTTGGTGGTGGTGCGGTGTTGAACACCGACACGCAGAATGACCTCGCGGGTTTGACTGTGGCATTGGTATCCATCACACCCGAGGCTGCGGAAAAACGCATTCAGGACAGCTCCCGTCCGTTGCTTGCCGGTGGAATTGATGCATGGCGCGCACTGGTGAGTGCTCGACAGCCCATCTATGACCGAGTGTCGACGTTTGTCGTGGATACCTCGCGCCGGCCCCTTGACCACATCGCCGAAGAAGTTGCCGCCCAGTTGCAGGAGTCCGCATGACCACGATCACCGTTTCCGGTTCGCCCGACTATGACGTCGTCGTAGGTCGCGGCCTTCGGCCGCTGATTCCCGAAATCTTGGGCAACAAGGTTCAGAAAATTCTCGTGATTCATGCCCCCATCATGAGTGCCGAGGCCGATGCGTTGCGTGTCGAGCTTTCGGATCGATACCAAGTTTTGCTGGCTGAAGTGCCCGACGCCGAGGACGCAAAGCGCATCGAGGTAGCGGCATTCTGTTGGGGAATCATGGGCCAGTCTGATTTCACCCGCACCGATGCGGTGATCGGACTCGGGGGCGGTGCCACCACAGATTTGGCGGGATTTGTCGCCGCAACGTGGTTGCGCGGTGTCCCGATGTTGCACATTCCGACGACGGTTCTGGGGGCAGTTGATGCCGCGGTGGGCGGCAAAACCGGCATCAATACCTCCGAGGGTAAAAACTTGGTGGGAGCATTCCACGCACCGGTAGGTGTCTTGGTCGATTTGGAACTGCTGGAGCATCTTCCCGAAATGGAGATTCGTGCGGGTTTCGCCGAAATCGTGAAGGCGGGTTTCATCTCGGACACCGCGATTTTGGACATCGTTGAGGCGGATCCCGCACGTGCGATCGACCCGAAGTCGGCCGAGTTCCAGGAACTTCTCGAACGTGCCATCACGGTCAAGGCGAGGGTCGTGGGGGAGGACTTCACCGAGCAGGGGCTTCGGGAAATCTTGAACTACGGACACACCTTGGGTCACGCAATCGAGCACACCGAACGCTACAAGTGGCGTCACGGCGCGGCTATCTCGATCGGCATGGTGTTTGCGGCGGAACTGTCCCGAATCACCCGTGGGCTTTCGGACGAGGAGGTCGATCGACACCGTTCGATTTTCACCAGCCTGGGGCTCCCCATCGAATACCCCGCGGGTCGCTGGCCGACCCTGCTCTCGACGATGCAGCGGGACAAAAAGGCTCGCGGAAGCCTGTTGCGCTTCGTGCTGCTCGAGGGAATTGGCCGACCCGTCGTTTCGGGTGTCGCCGACGACTCGTTGCTGTTCAGCGCATTCCAGGAAATCGCTAGCTAGGCTAGACGCATGGTTTCGATTCTTGTCCTCAACGGACCCAACATCAATCGCTTGGGCTCCCGTGAACCCGACGTATACGGCAGCACGTCGTACGCCGAACTTGTTGCAGAGCTCGAATCCGCCGCATTCGCCGACGAACGCATCGAGGTTCGCCAGACGAACTCAGAATCGGAACTCATCGGATGGTTGCACGATGCCGCGGATTCGGGTTCCGCTGTCATCCTCAATCCCGCCGCATTCACGCACTATTCGTATGCGGTTCGTGATGCTGTCGCAGTCGTCACCTCTGCGGGTGTGCCCCTGATCGAGGTGCACATCTCGAATCCTCATGCCCGCGAGGAATTCCGCCACAACTCGGTAATTTCCGCTGTAGCGACCGGTGTAATCGCTGGTTTCGGTATCGGTTCCTACCGTCTTGCCCTCGCCGCAATCCG
>JBEEON010000029.1:0-2560 GCA_041191625.1 Actinomycetota bacterium
TTGGCCGACCTGGGAATTGCGGCCTTCGAGCTCATCGTCGTGAACTTGTATCCCTTCGTCGCAACCGTAGCGAGCGGCGCCGAGGCCAGCACGATTGTCGAAAATGTGGATATTGGCGGCCCCGCCATGGTGCGTGCCTCGGCGAAGAACCACCACAATGTGGCAATTGTGGTGGACCCCGCGGATTACGCCGAGGTCATTGCTGCCGTCGCAGCGGGCGGCACGACTCTTGAGCAGCGTCGCATTCTTGCCGGTCGAGCGTTTGCGCACACCGCCGCGTACGATTCGGCCGTTGCCACGTGGTTCCAGGCGGAATATGCGCACGATGCCACGGGATTTGCACCTGCGCTGCGGATTGCGGCCGACCGCGATGCGGTTCTGCGCTACGGCGAGAACGCGCACCAACAGGGTGCGTTGTATGGCGCAACATTGGGTCGCGGCATCGCACAGGCCACCCAGCTTCACGGCAAAGAGATGTCGTACAACAACTACGTCGACGCCGATGCGGCCCTTCGTGCGGCGTTCGACCATGAACTCCCCGCCGTGGCCATCATCAAGCACGCGAACCCCTGCGGTATCGCGGTGGGCGACACCATCGCCGAGGCGCACCGCTCCGCGCACTTGTGTGACCCTGTTTCGGCATTCGGCGGTGTCATCGCGGCCAATCGCGTGATTACCCGCGAAGCAGCCGAATCTATTGTCGATATCTTCACCGAGGTCATTGTTGCTCCGGGGTTCGACGCCGATGCCCTCCAGGTATTGACCACCAAGAAGAACCTTCGGTTGCTGCAGTTGCCCGCCGATTATGCGCGCGAGGCACTCGAGATTCGTCAGATTTCGGGCGGTTTCCTTGTGCAGCAGCCGGACACCCACTTCGCCGACGCCAGCACCTGGACGCTGGCAACGGGTGAACCCGCCGACGCCGACACGTTGCGCGATCTGGAATTCGCCTGGCGAGCATGCCGTGCCGTGAAGTCGAACGCAATCCTGCTGGCACACGACGGAGCGTCCGTGGGAATTGGCATGGGCCAAGTGAACCGCGTGGATTCCTGCCACCTGGCGGTTTCTCGTGCCGCCGATCGTGCGGCGGGGTCGGTGGCCGCAAGCGATGCATTCTTCCCGTTTGCCGACGGACTCGAGGTTTTGCTTGCCGCCGGCGTGCGCGCTGTCGTGCAGCCGGGTGGATCTGTGCGCGACGACGAGGTTATCGCAGCGGCGAAGGCCGCGGGTGTCACCATGTACATGACGAACGAACGCCACTTCTTCCACTAATCACGCTGAGCCATACGACAACGGCGGGCATCCCGATTTCAGGGAAATGCCCGCCGTTGTTCGGTAAATCTGTGGCGTTATGCGACCGCGAGTTCGCCGATGGCCTCGCCGTATTCGGTCTCGCCTACCTGCGTGAAGCCGCAGCGTGTGAAGAATGCACCGGGACCCAGGTCGCCGTATTCCCAGATGGCGGTGATGCGATCAAACCCGCGCTGGCGGGCTTCCGCCAGCAGTGCGCGCACCGCGAACGTTCCAATTCCCTTGCCCTGTTCGTCGGCGTCCACGTTCACACGCCACACACAGGCCTTGAATTCGTCCTTGGGGTGGTTCGGGTCAAAGTTGCCGCGAACGAACCCGACAACTTTGTCGTCTTGGTCGGCATCGACGATGACGCGCGCCCAGGTGGTCGACGGATCGACATAGGCATCCGCGATGGAATACGAGATGGGCACGATGAACTGCTCTTGTCCGCGGCGCAGCGTCAAGCTGTTGGCGGCAACGATCGTGCGGGCACTTAATTCTTCAAGGCGGAGATTGCTCATACCCCCAGCCTAAACCCGCGACCGAGAGGTGCGCTAGGCGGCCAGGTAAACACTGAGTTAAGTCCCAGGCGTGTGCCTTTTGTCCTGTCTCCTCGGTGCACCAACCGCGTAGACTGGAACGATTCAAGCTTTATGTGAAAGGCGTTCCGCATGGAAAAAATCAAAGTTGACGGTGTCGTAGTCGAACTCGACGGCGACGAAATGACCCGCATCATCTGGCAGTTCATCAAGGACCGCCTCATCCACCCTTACCTCGACATCTCGCTCGAGTACTACGACCTGTCGATTCAGAAGCGTGACGAGACGAACGACCAGATCACGATTGACGCAGCGCACGCCATTCAGAAGCACGGCGTCGGCGTGAAGTGCGCGACCATTACCCCCGACGAGGCACGTGTCGAGGAATTCGGTCTGAAGAAGATGTGGAAGAGCCCCAACGGCACCATTCGTAACATCCTGGGTGGCGTGATTTTCCGCGAGCCCATCATCATCTCGAACATCCCCCGCCTGGTTCCCGGTTGGAACAAGCCGATCATCGTGGGTCGTCACGCATTCGGTGACCAGTACCGCGCCACCGACTTCACCTTCGACCGTCCCGGAACCCTCACGCTCAGCTTCCAGCCGAATGACGGCACCGAGGCCCAGTCCTTCGAGGTATTCCAGGCTCCGGGTGCAGGCGTCGCGATGGCGATGTACAACCTCGATGACTCGATCAAGAACTTCGCGCGCTCGTGCTTCAACTACGG
>JBEEON010000030.1:0-48251 GCA_041191625.1 Actinomycetota bacterium
TTGCGCCGGCTCTGGCCGCCGGTAACTCCGTGGTACTCAAGCCTGCGCGGGCAACACCGCTGACGGCATTGGCAATTGCCCAGTGCTTTGTGGACGCGGGACTTCCCGAGGGAGTGCTCAACGTGGTAACAGGCCAGGGCGGGGTCCTGGGTGGGGCACTCGTATCCGATAGTCGGGTGCGCAAAATTTCGTTCACCGGCTCCACCGCTGTGGGGGAACACATTGCAGCCTCTGCTGGAATCAAAAAACTCTCGCTCGAGCTTGGCGCATCGGGTCCTGTGATTGTCGCGGCGGACGCCGATATCGAGGCGGCGGCAACATCGATCGCATTGGGCGGTTATATCAACGCCGGTCAGGTGTGTATCTCGGCCCAGCGCATCATCGTTGACGAATCAATCCACGACGACTTTGTCGCAGCCCTGACCCCGAAAGTGGAGGCAATCCGTGTTGGCGACCCGTTCGCAGACGGCACCATGGTCGGGTGCCTAATCAATCGCGGCGAAGCCGATCGTGTCAGGCAGGCATTGGACGACGCGGTGACGTCAGGTGCGCGACTCGTCACGGGCGGTGAACAAGACGGTGCTGTTATCGCACCCGCGATTGTCACAAATGTTGACCCCCTGTCATCGCTGGCGCAGGACGAATTATTCGGCCCCGCAGTGGCAATCAGCACGTCCGAAAACTTCGGGCACGCCATCCATCTCGCAAACTCGACCGCCTACGGTCTGGGTGCGGGTGTGTTCACGAACAACACGAGCAACTCGATTCGTGCAATGCGAGAAATTGAATCCGGCGTAATTCACATCAACTGGACTCAGTTGTGGCGCGCAGATTTGATGCCCTATGGCGGACTCAAATCCAGCGGGATTGGCAAAGAAGGCCCACGTTCAGCCGTCGAAGAAATGACGGAAATCAAAACCATCATCATGCACGGTACGCCGTGGGAAACCACCAGTTAGGAGAGCCCAGAATGACCGAGCACAACACCGTCAGGATGACAGTCGCGCAGGCAGTCGTCAAATACATCGCCGCACAGTACTCCGTAGCCGATGGCGTGAGGCGCCGATTCGTTCCGGCGTCACTCGGAATTTTTGGCCACGGCAATGTTGCCGGATTGGGGCAAGCACTGGACCAGTTCAGCGACGAACTTCCGTTTGTGCAGGGGCGAAATGAGCAAAGTCTCGCCCACGCGGCGATCGCTTTCGCAAAGGCAACCAAGCGACAGCAGGTGCTTGCTGTAACTGCGTCCATCGGCCCCGGCGCACTCAACATGGTCACCGCGGCGGGTCTCGCCACGGTTAACCGTTTGCCTGTCCTGTTGCTTCCCGGAGATATTTATGCAACGCGCAGACAGGGCCCCGTGCTGCAACAGTTGGAAAACCCGGCAGCGCCGGACATGTCGGTCAATGACGCATTTCGACCGGTTTCCAGGTTCTTTGACCGCATCACCCGACCCGAACAGCTGCTGACGAGCCTTCCACAGGCATTCCGGGTTCTCGCGAACCCTGTTGAAACTGGCGCAGTGGTTATCTCGTTGCCGCAGGATGTGCAATCGCATGCCTATGACTTCCCGGTCAAATTCTTTGAACCTCGGGATTGGAAAATACGTCGTCCCGAACCCGAAGCGGATGATGTTCGCGCAGTTGCCGAGATCATTCGAACTGCACGCAAACCCATCATCATTGCGGGCGGCGGCGTTATTTATTCACAAGCCACGGCCGAACTGGAAGCCCTCGCAGAGATGACAGGAATTCCCGTGGCGGAAACATTTGGCGGCAAGGGAGCCATCCAGAATCCGGGCGACTGGCACGTGTGGGGAATCGGGCTCGAAGGTTCGCCACAGACGAACCGCCTCGTGGAAAAAGCCGACGTCGTTCTGCATGTCGGCACCCGTCTGACGGACTTCACCACCGCGTCACAGTCAATCTTCCAGAACCCAGACGTGCGGTTTGTGTCGCTGAACGTCAGCGAATTCGACGGCGTCAAACAGGGTGCTACCACCATTGTTGCGGATGCACAGCTGGGACTTGATGCGTTGCGGGACGAGCTCACCGGTTACAGGGTCCCACAAGCATGGTGTGACGAAGTTCGGGAACGTCAGGCCGCATGGCTGGTGGAGCGCAACGTTGCGATCGATCCCGATGTGCATTTCGACAAGCAACCGATTCATGATCCTGATGGCACCGACGCGGTGCTGACACAGGGGCAGATGCTGGGAATCTTGCAGGAACACGCACGCGACGGCGACACAATTATTGCTGGCGCGGGAGGACCTCCCGGCGATGTTCAAAAGGTGTGGGACGCCACGGGTGGGCGCTATGCGCATCTCGAGTTTGGTTTTTCGTGCATGGGCTACGAACTTCCCGCAGCAATTGGTGTCCGTTTCGCAGACCCCAACCCGAATCATCGAGTAACGACATTTATCGGTGATGGCACCTTCTTGATGGCGCCAACCGAACTGGTGACCGCGGCACAGGAAAACCTTCCCCTGACGATCGTTGTCTCGGAAAACCACGGATACCAAGTGATTCGTCGTCTGCAAATGTGGCGAGTTGGCCATAATTTCGGAAATGAGTTCCGGTACAGGGAAGCCGGCGATGATGTTGTCACCGCGGCACAATCCACGACAGAATCCCCACGGCTCGAGGGCTCGTATCTGTCGGTCGATTTGGTGTCGATTGCACAGGGTCTGGGAGCGCACGCACAGCGGGTGCGCACCGCCGATGAATTCCGTAACGCCCTGAATTCAACGCGTGACGCAGAAGGGCCCGTGGTGATTGTGGTGGCGACAATTCCCCACGCAAACCTTCCCGCATCCGAGGTGTGGTGGGATGTCGAGCCGGCACAGGTTTCGGATGAACCGTGGCTCGTCGATGTGCGCGAGGATTACACGGCTGGTCGCGTCAACCAACGTTGGCATGGTTGAGATGAAATCGCCGTTGGACCACGGAGCCTTGAGGGAAAGGTTGCGCACTGGCGCCGCAACCTGGGGAACCTTCTTGGGTCTGGGCGCGCCAATCGCCGCCGAAATTGCCGCCGCTGCGGGAATGGATTGGGTGTTGCTCGATCTGGAACACGGCGCCGGCGGTGAAGAACAGGTGTATCCGACTATTGCGGCAACGGGTGGCTACGGAGTTCCCACCGTGGTGCGGGTCGAAAGCGACGATCGAATTCGCATTGGCCGAGTGCTCGACGCTGGCGCCGCCGGTGTGATGGTGCCTCGTGTGGAATCCGCAGAGCAGGTCCGGAACATTGTCGCCAGTTTTCATTTTCCGCCCACAGGGCATCGGGGCGTCGCGAGTTACAACCGCGCTGCACAGTGGGGATTGGATCCCGCTGCACTCACGTCACCGAGTTCCGCCACCGTCATCATCCAAATCGAAACGCGCGGAGCTCTCGAACATGTCACCGAAATTGCGGCCACGCCCGGTGTCGACGTGTTGTTTGTGGGCCCACTCGATCTGAGTTTCGCGCTGGGTGTTCCCCGTGATTTCGAATCCGAAACGTTCACGGCGGCGTTGCGCACGGTTGTCACGGCGGCACACAACAACGGGGTTGTTGCAGGAATTCTTGCTCCCACTCCCGCAGCCGCCCGTCGATACCGTGCCCTGGGTTTCACTTTTATCGCATTAGCCTCGGACTCAGTGCTGTTGGCAAATATCATCACGTCGTCACTCGCCGAACTACAGGAAGAACAATCATGACCGAAATCACACAAACCGTTGGAGTTGGCCTCATCAGCGTGGGCTGGATGGGTAAAGTCCACAGCCGCGCCTATCAATCAATCCCCGTTGTGTACCCCGAACTGGGAATTACTCCCCGACTGGTCATCGCCGCGGACACCGAGCCTTCCCGTGCCGACTATGCCCGCAATGTTCTGGGCTTCGCCGAATCAACGCTGGATTATCACGAAGTGCTCGCACACCCCGATGTCGATGTCGTGTCGATTTGTGCACCCAACTTCCTGCACGCCGAAATTGGTATCGCCGCCGCCCGCGCGGGCAAGGCCTTCTGGATCGAGAAGCCTGTCGGTCGTGGGGTCGACGAAACCGAGTCTGTCGAGGCGGCAGCTGTCGAGGCGGGGGTCGTCACAAGCATCGGGTTCAACTATCGTCACGCACCCGCGATCGAAAAGGCCAAGGCACTGATTGCCGATGGTTCACTGGGGCGAATCACCAACATCCGCGGAACATTTTTTGCGGACTATTCCGCCGAGCCCAACGGCGCTCTGTCGTGGCGTTTCAACCGAAAGCTCGCCGGCAGCGGGGTGTTGGGCGATCTCATGGGCCACCTCGCTGACCTCGTGCAGTACATGCTGGGACCCGTGTCCGATGTCACCGGCATGACGTCGACCGTTCACACTCACCGACCCATCCAAAAAATGGGCACCGGAACGCACTTTGATGTCATCGAGGGTGGAGAAATGGGCCCCGTCGAGAACGAAGACTATGCGGGAATGCTCGTTCGTTTTGGCCCCAACGCCGTCGCCGCAGGTGCGGTCGGAACGCTCGAAGCCTCACGCGTCGCCGTCGGCCCACGCGCCTCGTACAACGTCGAAATTTATGGCACCGAAGGCTCGCTCATGTGGGACTTTGAACGCATGAACGAACTTCAGGTCGCCATCGGACGCAAGGGCGACCTCGTCGGCTACCAGCGCGTCATGGCAGGCCCCGGTTTCGGTGACTTCTCGCACTTCCAGCCCGGAGCGGGTACGGGAATGGGATTCGATGACCTCAAAGTCGTCGAGGCGCGCAAATTCCTCGAATCCTATGTCGGCGCACGCCACCTGAATTCGAACATCCACGATGCTGTTGCCGCAGCAAAAATCGTTGATGCCGCGGAAAAGTCCGCTGAAACCGGCCAGTGGATTGCGATCACACCCACGGCTGGTGTGACTGCGGCGATTCGATAGGCGTTCCATGTCCGTTGTTGTTGCCCTGGGGCCCGTCGACCACGAGGTAGTTCGTGCAGTGCTCGGGCCCGGGCACCAACTCGTCACGGAGCCTACCGAGGCGGACCTTGCGTCGGCTAGTGCCGCGATAGTCCGGGCCCATATCACCGTCGACGGTCCGATGCTCGATCGAATGCCGCAACTGCAGGTGATTGCCCGTACCGGTGTCGGCACCGAACGTGTGGATGTCATCGAGGCGGCACGACGGGGAATCCCGGTCATTGTCACACCGGGAAGCAACACCAATGCGGTCGCCGAAGGCGCTCTCACCTTGGGGCTGCATTTGATAAAGCATGTATCTTTCATGCACAACGCGGTGGCGAGTGGCGAATGGGAATCGAGGACCCGGGTTGTTCCCGGCGACATTGACGGTGCCGTGTGCGGAATCGTGGGTTGGGGCAGAATCGGCCAGCGACTCGGATCCGTGTTGACGGCCATGGGTGCGACAGTGATTGCGTTCGACCCATTCGCTGAAATTCCTGATTCCATCCGAGCCGAATCGCTGGATGATGTTTTCACCCGATCCGACTTTGTGTCCTTGCACGCGCCCCTGACCGCCCATAACCGGCACATGGTCAATGCCGAAACTTTGGACAGGTTTCGACCGGGCGCTGTGCTCGTCAACTGCAGTCGGGGGCCTCTGATTGACCTCGACGCGGCACATCTGGCACTGCTGTCCGGACGGCTGGGAGGCCTCGGCCTCGACGTGTTTGACGAAGAACCACCCACCATCCACCCTGTCTTTTCCCATCCCAACGTGGTTTTATCGCCGCATGTGTCAGGTCTGAGCGCCCGGGCGGCAACACAAACCTTTCATGACGCAGCAGTGGGAATTGTGGACGTGTTGGAAGGCCGCACACCCCACGCTGTCGCAAAAGTTGGTGCTGAAGGATGACGTCCCCACCTCAGACCACGTCACCCAAAGTTGTTGCGGTCACCGGATCGACGGGATTTGTCGGCAGCAACATCGCGGCCATGCTGAAGGCATACGGCCACACCGTCAAAGGTTTGGGACGCACCGAACGTCATGATGCCCCGTGGCCCATCAGTGAGGTCGATTTTTCGTCCGTAGGCGAACTCACGGCAGCGCTTCGCGGCGTAGACGCCGTCGTCCATTGTGCAATCGCAAATGATTTCAATCGTCTGGTCGCAGACCGAGACTACGCCTACGACAGCTTTGTGGGCATGACGAGCCGTGTTGCTCGGGCAGCCGCTGATTCAGGCGCCCAAATGGTCTACATATCGACGGACTGGATCGTCGACGGCACTCAGCATCGCTGCCCAGAAACCGAGCGCGGTAACCCCCTCAACTATTACGGCTTCCTCAAGGCAATGGGCGAGCAGGTTGTCCGCGACATCAACCCAATCGATGGTGCGGTGTGCCGCATCGCCGGCGTGATGGGTCGACACCAACTTGCAGATGAGGGTCCGCGAACACAAGACGTTGGTTTCGGATACTTCGTATATTCACTTGTCGAGGCACTTCGTGCTGGGCGCACATTCACGGTGTGGACTGGACCACACGTCAACCACGTGACCACACCGTCCCTCGCCGCCGAGATTGGCGCCCAAATCGAACGGGTCATCGCGCGCCGTATCGGCGGAACATTGCACCTGGTTGGTGACGATGCGGTCGGCAGGCGAGAGCTCGCCGAGCTCGTATGTGAGGTTTTCGGACTCGACACGGCCCTGCTGCGTGAAGACCTACCTCCGGAGTCGGAACTTTTCCCCGCCCCCGTACCCGTTGACTCGTCGTTGGACAACACGGAGACAAAGAGCGCACTTCGATTGCCCGACACGCCTTTGCGGAAGTTGTTGGACACTTTTCGTCGCGAGCTCGAATCGGGAGTCCCGCAGGCGATTACGCAACCCGAGTAAAGCAAAAGCCCCCGAAATTCGGGGGCTTTTGTACTGTGGCTCCGACCGGCATCGATCCGGTGACCTTTCGATTTTCAGTCGAACGCTCTACCAACTGAGCTACAGAGCCAGGGAGATAAATCCCTAGATGCAAAAACCCCTCGTGAAAGGGGTTGTCGCAACCGCGACCCTGACGGGACTTGAACCCGCGACCTCCGCCGTGACAGGGCGGCACGCTAACCAACTGCGCTACAGGGCCTTGCTTATTTAATTATTGACCTTGGAGTGACCCCAACGGGATTCGAACCCGTGCTACTGCCGTGAAAGGGCAGCGTCCTAGGCCACTAAACGATGGGGCCGTGCCACTGCTTGCGCAGCAACCTTGACGAGTTTACGGTGTTTATTCCCAAAAGGCAAACCGCCCGCCTGACGCAAATTCGGGTGGGCACAGAAATGGCAGGTAATCTGGAACTTCGTGGAGGAAGGGGGCCGTATGCGCACACATCGAATCGCTGTCGCGGCAACCGCTTTCGCGCTCGCTTCGGGCATGCTGTTGACCCCCACGCTCAGCGACGCCAGCTTCGCCGCCGGCTACCCCAGCTGGGCCGACGTGCTCGAAGCCCGCAACGATGTGGCGGCCAAGCGTCAGGCAATTGCCCAACTGCAGGCCATCCTGGACGAACTGACCAGCACAGCCGAAGCGGCCAACAAGGAGGCACAGCGACTGGGCACAATCTTCCAGGAAGCCCAACAAAAATTTGACGAGGCAGCCTACCGCGCCGACCAGCTGCAAGCCCAGGCCGATGCGGCCGAGGCCGAAGCCGACGCCTCGAGGCTGCGTGCCGGCCAGTTCATCTCGGAACTCGCCCGTGTCGGTTCGGTCGACCTGTCGACCAGCCTGTTGTCGGACGCCTCGGGTGCCGAAGACCTGCTGTCGCGCCTCGGATTTGCGTCGATCATCGCGGAACAGGCCGACGGCATTTACGACCGCGCCATTCAGGACCAAAACAACGCCCAGTCGCTGAGCGACCAGGCCACCGTGGCACGTGAACTGCGTGAGACCCTGCGCAAGGATGCCGAGAAGGCATTCAGCGAGGCCCAAGTTGCGGCGCAGGCCGCACAGGCCGCCGTCAACGAGCAGCGCGCCAACGAAGCCACACTCCGCGCACAGCTGGCCACGCTGATCGAAAACCGTCGTGCGACCGAGGCCGAATACGAAAAGGGCCTCGAGGAACAGGGCACCGCTGGGCCCGACCTGCCCGCCGGATCCATCTCGGCCTCGGGCTGGGCCAAGCCCGTCTCGGGCTACATCTCGAGCGCCTATGGTTTCCGCCGCCACCCGATTTCCGGAAACACGGTGTTCCATGCGGGCGTCGATATCGCCTCCAGCTGTGGCACGCCCGAGTACGCGGCCGCTGCCGGCACCGTCATTTACGCGGGCTGGAACGGCGGTTACGGCAACTTCATCATGATCGACCACGGCAACGGACTCACCTCCAGCTATGGGCACATCAAGGATGGCGGCATCCTCGTGAACTACGGTGACCGTGTGTCGGCGGGCACACAAATTGCACAGGTCGGCACCACGGGTGCCTCGACTGGCTGCCACCTGCACTTCGAGATTCGCCAGAACGGCATCACCACCAACCCCTCGTCCTTCATGTCGGGGCAGGGCATCCGACTGGGCTAACTCGTCGGGGAATTGTGCAGCTCACATCTAAAAACGATGCGCGGACGGTAGGTCAATTTCCGACGCCCTCGGCGGAGTAGCATCACAACAGTAGCCAACTGTGAAGGACAACGCGATGTGCGCACGAACCCCGAAACGATTCTCATGACGGTGCAGGAATACCGAACCGATGTGGTGGTCGTTGGCGCTGGAATGACCGGGCTGACTGCCGCACGGTTGCTGGCGAAACATGGACGATCTGTTGTTGTGGTCGAGGCGCGGGATCGAATTGGGGGCCGAATTCACACCGAACGCCGGGACGGGTGGACGACCGACGTCGGCGCTTCGTGGATTCACGGCATCGAGGACAGCCCCATCGCTGATGCCTGTGCCGCCTTGGGAATCGAGTGGCGCGAGTTTACGGTCGGTAGTTTCCAAGCCGGCGGCCGACCCATCGCGTACTTTGACCCCGCTGGAACGCGACTCGGCCACGACGCCGCGGAACAATTCATCGATGACGTTGCCGAGTTTGACGAGTCGTTAACCCACACGATTGCCGCAATACCCGCGGGAAGTTCGTATCGTGACGCGGTGAACGACACCCTGGACGTGTTGGGTTGGGACCCCGAGAGGTCCGCACGCGTCCGGGAATTCATGCAACATCGCACCGAGGAACAGTACGGCGCACAGTTCACGCGAATCGACGCTCACGGGCTCGACGGCGAAGAAGTTTTCGGTGATGAGGTTGTGTTCCCCGGCGGATACGACCAACTTCCGCACCGCCTCGGCGAGGGTCTGGACATTCGGAAGAACGAGGCGGTGACCCAGATCGAGCGTGGAGCGAACGGAGTCACGGTTGTCACCGCACATTCGGTATTCCGTGCGGATCATGTGATTGTGACAGTGCCCGTCGGCGTGTTGCACGCAGGCGAGATCAACTTTGTTCCTGAATTACCCGCCGACACCGTTGACGCGTTGAATGCGTTCGGAATGAATGACTTCGAAAAAGTCATCCTCCGCTATGACCACAAGTTTTGGGACGACGATGTCTATGCAATTCGTCGGCAGGGGCCAGCTGGGGATTGGTGGCATTCCTGGTACGACTTGACCAATCTGCACGGTTCCTTCGCGCTGCTGACCTTTGCCGCCGGGCCGTGTGCGATCGCGACTCGGCACATGTCCGACGACGAGGTCGCGGGTCTCGTGTCCGATGCCTTGCGTGAAATGTACGGTGACGCAGTTCCCGACCCCATCGCTGTGCACCACACTGCGTGGCGTGATGACCCGTTCGCGCACGGCTCGTACTCGTATCTGCGCGTTGGTGCGGATACGTCGGCGTTTGAACGACTGGCCGCACCGATTGACGGCGTCCTGCAGATCACTGGCGAGGCAACCTGGCAGGACGACTCCGCCACTGTTGCCGCCGCCATGTTTTCAGGGCACCGAGCGGCCGAAAATGTGCTGGGTCACCCCATCCCCATCAGTGGGGCGTGGGAGTAGCCATTATCTGGATGAGGCGCGAAGGGACGTGATGCGCGCTCGGCACAATTTTGCTGTTGGCTCGAACGGGCTTCACTGCGATAATTGCGGCCATGAGCATCGACATCGACGCGGTGCGCGCTGAAACTCCTGGTATCGGGCGCGGCACTTTCCTCCACTCCGCGGGTTCCTCACTTCCGACCCAGACAACTCTCGACGCAGTAATTTCCCACCTTCGTCGTGAGTCCGAAATCGGGGGTTACGCGGCCGCGGTCGAAGCCACCGACGTGCTCGCAGCGGGTCGGGTGGACCTTGCAGCATTGGTGAATGGCGCACCGAGTGAAATCGCGCTGACGACCAGTGACTCGGCCGCGTGGGTAAAAGCATGGTGGGGGTGGGTCGCAGGCGGCAATGTACCCAGCGGCAGCACCGTGCTGATTGACCGCCTTTTCTACCACTCCCACTATTCCGCGCTGGAGTCCACGCGTAAGCTTGTCGACTTCACAATCGAAGTGATGCCCTCTTTGCCCGATGGAACAACCGATATCTTTGCTGTCACAATCGGGGACCACATCAGTGTCGTGTGTGCCACCATGATCGCCACGCACTGTGGGAACGTGAATCCCATATCCGAACTCGGATTGATTGCCTGCGCGGCCGGTGTCCCCCTTTTCGTTGATGCATGCCAGGGGTTGGGGCAGTTGCAGCTGGACGTTCGCGAACTCGGGTGTGACGTCTTGACGGCTACAGGTCGCAAATTCCTGCGCGCGCCTCGAGGCACGGGAATGTTGTGGGTGTCGTCGGACATTGTCGACCGGTTTGTACCTCCAGGACTCGACGCGACCAGCACACGGTGGAAATTGGGTGGTGAATTGGACATCACCTCGACGACTGGTCGTTTCGAGGAGTTCGAGCTGCCCTACGCCGCAATGGTTGGTCTAGCCGCGGCTGCTCGGCAGGCCCTGGAAATTGGTATGCCCGCAATCGAAGAACGCGCAGCCGGTCTCGCCGCGGATTTGCGCACGAGCCTCGGGGCTGTATCCGGCATAACGGTTCACGAAACAGCAGTACGTCGAAGCGCGATCGTTACGTTCTCGGTCGAAGGAGTTGCGCCCTCAGCAGTGGTGAATGCGGCAGCCGATGCAGGAATCACCATCGGCGAATCTACTTCTGATTGGTCCACTCTCGATATGAGCGCGAAGGGGCTACATCGGGTCGTACGTGCCTCACCCCACTACTTCAACACCGAATCTGAAGTGGAACACCTCGTCGATACGGTTGAGCTCCTTGTGCGCTAGGTCCCTTTGCGCCATTCCGAATTGCAAACGCCCCAACCGTCTGATCCGTAGTCAGACGGTTACGTTCACTCCCTTGTAAATCACGTGTCGCATCAGATTGAGGTGCACACCGAAAATGAGCACCAACGCAACAGCGGGCCACACGTTTCCGTGTGACCCGCCGTAAAAGTGGTTGTTAGTGACCGTGGCCGGGGAAGCGGGCGATGCCCTCTTCGACGATGGCTTCAGCCTCGGCGCGGCCCTGCCAACCCTCGGTCTTGACCCACTTGCCGGGCTCGAGGTCCTTGTAGTGCTCAAAAAAGTGTTCGATTTCCTTCTTCGTGAACTCGGGGATGTCGTCGATGTCCTGGATGTGAGCCCAACGGGGGTCCTTGTCGGGAACGGCGATCACCTTGGCGTCGCTGCCGCCGTCATCGGTCATGTTGAATACGGCGACGGGACGAACCTTGACACCAACACCGGGGAACAGGGGGTAGTCCAGCAGCACGAGCACGTCTACGGGGTCGCCGTCGAGTCCCAGGGTGTTCTCGAAGTAACCGTAGTCGGTGGGGTACACAAAGGTCGTGTACAGCACGCGGTCGAGGTACACGCGACCGGTCTCGTGGTCGACTTCGTACTTGTTGCGGCTTCCCTTGGGGATTTCAATTACGGCGGCGTATCCGGCCATGTTCGCTCCTTCAGTGTGAACTGTTCTGGGGTAACCTTACCGCGTGAGCGACCCCAGCCCTCAGCGCATGCCCCGCCTTTCGCCGGCGGTTGCGCGGGTGCGTGTGGCGGTCCGGCCGGTCGTCGAATCGTGTGTTCGCGAGCGCCGCGGTACCCCGATGGTGGTGGCGTTCAGCGGTGGCGCCGATTCATTGGCGTTGCTGCGGGCGACCTGCTTCGAGGCGCGTCGTCACGGTATCCCGGTGGCCGCCGTCATTGTCGACCACGGGTTGCAGGCGGGTTCCGCCGAGGTCGCTGCGGCGGCGGCGGGGTGGGCCGAACAGGCCGGCTGCGACATTGTCCGTGTGGTTCCCGTCACGGTGGGGACTACCGGCGGGATGGAGGCCGCGGCCCGGGACGCACGGTATTCGGCGCTCGCCGATGTGGCGGCGGATTTGGGGGCCGACACCGTTCTGGTGGGCCACACCGCGGACGACCAGGCCGAAACGGTGTTGCTGGGGTTGACCCGAGGCTCGGGCCCGACGAGTTTGCGGGGGATGCCCGATCGCGACGGTGTGTTTGTGCGCCCGCTGTTGACAGTGACTCGCGAAACGACCCGAGCCGCCTGCGAGGCCGAGGGGCTGCAGTGGTGGGATGACCCCCACAACGTGGACCACTCATTTGTGCGTGTTCGGATTCGCGAAAAGGTTCTGCCGCAGCTGGAGAAGGACTTGGGCCCCGGAATTTCCGCTGCTCTTGTGCGCACGGCGCACCTGTTGCGCGACGATGACGACGCTCTGAACCAATTGGCGCAGGCCGAATTCGACGCACACCGTTTGATAGATCTCACCGCGGTGGAATTCCCCGTTTCCGCGCTAATCCGCCAGTTTTCCGCCATCCGCAGCCGGGTGATTCGGCTGGCAGCACACGCCGCCGGAATTGGCGCCCTGAGTTCCACCCATACGGCGGCCATTGATGCGCTGGTTACCGACTGGCACGGACAGAAAGCCATCAATGTCCCGGGCGGTAATGTGGAACGACACGAGGGACGACTCGTGTTCACCGCAACATAAGAGGGCATATGCGTTACGACGACATCCGCGAAGACCTGGACGAACTGATTGTGAGCGAGGAACAAATCCTGGCGCGACTGGACGAACTGGCACGCGAGGTCGAGCGCGATTACGAGGGCAGCACGCCTCTGATTCTGGGTGTTTTGAAGGGCGCGGTCATGGTGGTGTCCGATTTCGCGCGGGCGCTGCGCATCCACGCCGACATGGACTGGATGGCGGTGTCGTCGTATGGCACCGGCACGGTCTCGAGCGGCGTGGTGAAAATCCTCAAGGACCTCGACACCGATGTCACCGGTCGCGACGTTCTGATCGTCGAGGACATCATCGACTCGGGGCTGACGCTGGCATGGTTGCGTGACAACCTGATCTCGCGCGGCGCTAAATCGGTCAAAATCCTCACCGCACTGCGCAAACCCGATGCCGTTATTTCCGATGTTGTTCCCGATTACCTCGGTTTTGACATCCCCAACAAGTTCATTGTCGGTTATGGCTGCGATTATGCAGAGAAGTACCGCAACCTGCGGGACGTGGCGGTCTTGTCGCCCAAGATGTACTCCTAGAGCGAATTCCTGGGTAAAGCCTCACTATTCGCGGGTACTCTGGCGTAACGACTTTCTATTGACGGAGTGATTGAGCGTATGAAGAAAATGGCTCGTGGCCCTTGGCTGTACATTGTGGCCGCCTTGGCAGTGTTGTGGGTCGGACTCTTGCTGTTCGGTCGCGTCACCTACTCGCCTATTTCGACCAAGGAGGGTCTGGAATTCCTGTCGTCGGGACAGGTTGCTTCGGTTGTCGTCACCGACCGCGAACAGCGCGTCGACATGGAATTGAAGACTCCGCACGAGACCTATGGTTCGAACGTTCAGTTCTATTACGTTGCACCCCGCGGACTCGAGGTCCTGACGGTTATCACCGAGGCCAACCCTGAAAAGTTCACCGACAAGGTGCCCACCGAGGAATGGTGGCAGGCGCTTCTGGGGCTGCTGTTCCCCTTCATTCTTATTGCCGCACTGTTCTGGTTCATGATGTCGCGCGCCGGCGGTGCGGGTGGTGCGATGCAGTTCGGTCGCTCCAAAGCGAAGCTGTTCAACAAGGAAGACCCGCAGGTCACTTTCGCCGATGTGGCCGGTTCCGACGAGGCAATCGAGGAACTCAACGAGATCAAGGACTTCCTGAAGTCGCCCGAGCGTTTCCAGAAACTGGGTGCCAAGATCCCCAAGGGCGTGCTGTTGTACGGCCCTCCCGGCACAGGTAAGACCCTGTTGGCGCGCGCCGTCGCCGGCGAGGCCGGTGTGCCGTTCTACTCGATTTCGGGTTCCGACTTCGTCGAGATGTTTGTCGGTGTCGGCGCCAGCCGCGTTCGAGACCTGTTCCAGATCGCCAAGGACAACGCCCCCGCGATCATCTTTATCGACGAAATCGATGCCGTCGGTCGACACCGTGGCGCCGGTATGGGTGGCGGTCATGACGAGCGCGAGCAGACCCTCAACCAGCTTCTCGTCGAGATGGACGGTTTCGACCCCAAGGCCAATGTCATCATGATTGCCGCCACGAACCGCCCCGACATTTTGGACCCCGCGCTGTTGCGCCCCGGTCGTTTCGACCGCCAGATTCAGGTCGATGCCCCCGACTCGAAGGGCCGCGCCCAGATTCTATCGGTGCACTCCAAGGGCAAGCCGATGGCGAAGGACGTCGACCTCGAGGTCCTGGCGCGCAAGACCCCGGGCTACACGGGCGCGGACCTGGCCAACGTCATCAACGAGGCCGCCCTGTTGACCGCTCGTGCGGGCAAGAAGCAGATTACGAACGAGGCGCTCGACGAGGCCGTCGACCGCGTGATGGCCGGACCGCAGCGCCGTTCGCGTGTGATGAAGGACAAGGAGCGTCTGATCACCGCGTACCACGAGGGTGGTCACGCCCTCGCCGCCGCCGCGATGAACCACACGGACCCGGTCACGAAGGTCACCATCCTGCCGCGCGGACGCGCCTTGGGGTACACCCTCGTCGTGCCGTTGGACGACAAGTATTCGATCACCCGCAATGAACTGCTCGACCAGCTGACCTATGCCATGGGCGGCCGTGTCGCCGAAGAAATCGTGTTCCACGACCCCACCACCGGCGCATCGAACGACATCGAAAAGGCGACCAACATCGCCCGCCGCATGGTCACCGATTACGGCATGAGTGCAACGGTGGGTGCCGTGAAGTTGGGTGCCGCGAGCGGTGAAATGTTCCTGGGTCGCGACATGGGTCACGGTCGTGATTACAGCGAGACGCTGGCGCAGCAGATTGACCTCGAGATTCGTGCGCTGGTCGATGCCGCGCATGACGAGGCCTGGAAGGTGCTCAACGATAACCGCGAGATTCTGGACCGTCTGGCCGCCGAACTGTTGGAAAAGGAAACCCTCGACCACAACCAGCTGGCCGACATCTTTGTCGGGGTCAAGCGATTGCCGGAACGCAAGCAGTGGCTGTCCAGCAAGGGTCGTCCCGTGTCGTCGAAGCCTCCTGTCGCCGTGCCCGCGCGTACCGAGCAGGCCGATGCGCCCGCCGCAAAGCCGGCTCGTCGCCCCCGCAAGCCCGCGGCCAAGGCGGCCGAGTAACCAGTGTCCGTCGATCGCGAACGCATCGCCGCGGCGGTACGGGAAATCCTGGAATCCATCGGCGAGGACCCGACCCGTGCGGGACTGACAGAAACCCCCTATCGGGTCGCCGAAGCTTTGGGTGAACTGTATGCCGGCGTCGGCGTTGACCCCGTGGGCATTCTGACCGAGCCCGGTTCATGCGCCGATGTCGACACGCACGACACGGTCATCGTTCGCGGCATTCGTTTCCGTTCCATGTGCGAACACCATCTGCTGCCGTTCCATGGCGTCGCGCACGTGGCCTATGTCCCCGAATCCACGGTTGTGGGACTCGGTCGTATCGCCCGACTGGTCGACATCGTCGCGTCGCGCCCGCAGGTGCAAGAGCGGCTGGGGCAGGAAATTGGCGAGGCTCTGACCCACGGTGTTGCCGCCCGAGGAACCCTCGTCGTGCTCGAAGCCACACACGAATGCGTTGCCGCCCGAGGCTCGCGCCAGGAATCGGCGGTTGCCGTGACCGTGTCCTCGGCCGGTGAACTGGCGGAACCCGCCGCACGCACCGCCACTCTGGCTCTCATCGGAGCGAGCGGTGACCTCTAACACCGCACTCAGTGCGTCCGCTTCGAGCCCCGTGAACACTGCCGTGTGGGGTGTCCTCAACGTCACCCCGGATTCGTTCAGTGACGGCGGATTGTGGCTGAACCCCGACAACGCGTTGGCTCACGCGCGCGACATGGTGGCCGCCGGTGCGGCAGTCATCGATGTGGGTGGCGAATCGACGAGGCCGGGCGCCGAACGGGTCGACGTCGCCGAGGAACTGCGCCGAGTGATTCCCGTAATCCGCGAATTGGCCGAGTCGGGGATCGCGGTGTCCGTCGACACCATGCGCGCCGAGGTCGCCGCCGCCGCGGTCCGTGCGGGCGCCTCGTATATCAATGACGTGTCCGGCGGTCTGGCCGATGCCCGGATGGCGGCCACGGCCGCGGACTCCGACGCCGTCTTTGTCGCCATGCACTGGCGCGGCCACAGTGTGACCATGCAGGACAACCCGCACTATGACGACGTGGTCGCCGACGTCTGTGCCGAAATTGCGGAACGACTCGAACACCTTATCGGGGCGGGCATTCCGTCTGCTCGGTTATGGGTCGATCCGGGTCTGGGGTTCGCCAAGACAGCCGACCATAACTGGGCGTTGCTGCGCGGGCTCGACCGGCTGATTGCGTTGGGGTGCCCCGTGTTGGTCGGGGCGTCCCGAAAGCGTTTCCTCGCCGAATTTTCTGCGGAACCCGCGGGGCGTGACCTGCCCACCGCGGTGATCAGCGTTCTCAGCGCGGCGGCGGGTGCCCGAGCCGTTCGTGTGCACAACGTGGCTGACACCGTGACCGCTCTGCGCGTGGCAGAGTTGTGGTCGAACGGAGGCCACAATGTCTGACGAAATTCGCGTGCGCGGGTTACGAGTGTTCGCGCACCACGGCGTCTTTGACCACGAACGTGCCAACGGTCAAAACTTTGTTATCGACATCGATGCTCGCACCTCGTTTGCCGGCGCCGGCGACGATATCGCCCGCACGATTCACTATGGCGACATGTGCCTCGCGGTCGTCGCGGCGGTCCAAACCGACCCGGTGGACCTGATCGAAACGGTGGCCGAACGTGTAGCCAACGTCGTGTTGGGAATGGGCGCCGATTCGGTGCGGGTCGAAGTCCACAAACCCGATGCGCCGGTCCCCGCCGATTTTCACGACATCTCGGTCGTCATCGACAGGTCACGATCGTGACCCACGCCGTCGTCGCACTGGGGGCGAATCTCGGCGACCGTGACGCCGTCATGCATGCCGCGCTCGCTGCGCTGGACATGGTGCCGGGCACAACGGTGGCCGCCGTGTCCTCGTTCCGCGAGACCGTGGCGTTGACCGCCTCGGGTCCCGACGACTCGAAGCCCGCGTACCTCAACGCGGTGGCGACTCTGGACACCGAACTGTCGGCCCACGCACTGCTGGCACACCTGCACGAGATCGAGGCGGAACACGGCCGTGTGCGCATCGAGCGCTGGGGCGACCGCACCCTGGACCTCGACCTTATTGTCTGGGGTGACCTGATCGAGGACGGCAACCTGGTGGTTCCGCATCCTCGTGCGCACGAACGCGATTTTGTCCTGGAGCCCTGGTTCGAAATTGAGCCCGACGCCGTACTGCCCGGCCACGGTCCGATTCGCGACCTCGTGCGCGAGGTTGGCCCATGACCCGCACCCGTCCGCTCGTCCTCGTCCTTACCGCCCTCGTCGGCGCCCCGGTCGGGTACCTGCTCGACCACGTCCTCGTGTCGAACGGCGGATCGGTCTATGCGGTGCCGTGGTCATTCACCGCGACCCTCGTGTTGTTTGCGGTCGTCATCGCGGTATTAGGTTTCGGTGTGCGCCGTTCGCTGACGCCCGGTTCCGCTTTCCGCGAACTGCGCGGTTCCGCGGTCACCGTGCTGCGAGCTGCCAAGGCCATGGCCATTGCGGGGTCGTTCGAGGTCGGGTACCTCGTCGGATTCCTCGTCTTCATGATCACGCGCCCGGTCGTCCCCGAATTTGCGGTGCCGCCGGCCGCTGGTGGCGCGATTGCGTCCGTGCTCGTCGTCATCGCCGCGCTGATCGCGGAACGATTCTGCGAGGTTCCTCCCGCGGATTCCGAGACGGATTCGTCACACGGCGAACCACAGGACCCGACGGTCGAGCCCGCATGCTGACGCCCGGTCGCCTCGATGTCGGACTCGTGGGAACGGGCAAGGCCCTGCCCATCGTGGGTCGCGCTCTGGCCGGTGCCGGTCATTTCGTGTGGACAATCACCGAACCGCTGCCCGCCGACCGTGAACGGGTCGTCTCGTTGCTGCGTGGGGTGTCGATTCGATCCGCCGAGGAGGTCATCCACGCCTCGGACCTCGTGATCCTCAGCGTCGACGACGACTCGTTGCCCGACCTGGTCGCCTCGTTGGCCGGTTTCTGGAAACCCGGCCAGATCGTCGTCCACACGTCGCCGAACCATGGCATTGGGGTGCTTGAACCCGCTTCGAACGAGGGCGTAATTCCCCTGGCAGTATTCCCCGTGATCGAATTCACGGGGACATCCCTTGACCTACACCGACTGAAGGACGCCCACTTTGCCATCACCGCGTCACCGATGGCACTCCCGATTGCACAAGCACTGTCCGTCGAAATGGGTGGCGAACCCTTGGTGATCGACGAAGCAGACCGTCCTGCATTCGCCGAATCAATTTCCGCGGTCGCCGACTTTTCCCGTGCGATCATCGAGCAGGCGGCGTTTGGTTTGCACGAGATTGGGGTGGAGCATCCGGGTGCGGTGCTGCGCGCCTTGGCGCATTCGTCCATCGAGGAAGCGCTGCGACGTGCATCCGACGGTGCGGTCGACCCCATGACGATGTGGCTCGAGGACGAGCTCGACGAACGAGAGCGACCCGACAACGCGGATGACTAAGACGATCCACACGGTGGCGGACATCCGCGCCGAACTTGACGCGCTGCCTTTGGGGCTTCGGGTTGCGCTCGTGCCCACCATGGGTGCGCTGCACGACGGCCACCTGGCTTTGGTCCGTGCGGCGCGCGAACACGCAGATATCGTTGTGGTGAGCATTTTTGTCAACCCGACCCAGTTCGGCCCGACCGAAGACTTTGAAAGCTACCCTCGCACCCTCGACGCCGATGTGGCGATGTTGTCGGCCGCCGGCGTTGATGTGGTCTTTGCCCCCACAGCGTCCGAGGTGTACCCAGCTGACTCATCCGTCACACCGATTTCGGCAGGGCCGCTGGGTGACAACTGGGAGGGCGCCGACCGACCTGGCCACTTCGATGCGGTCGCCACCGTCGTAGGCCGCCTGTTCGACATTGTTCAGCCCGATGTCGCCGTGTTTGGCGAAAAAGACTGGCAGCAGTTGGCCGTAATCCGACACACCACAGCGGTGCGGGCCACACCCGTGCGCATCGAGGCTGTGCCAACGGTGCGCGAAGCCGACGGGCTTGCCCGCTCCAGCCGAAACCGCATGCTCACCGAAACCGAACGGGCCACCGCAACGGCAATCCCCAAAGCGTTTCGTGCGATCTCGCGCCGCGGCACATCCCCCGAGGTCGTCGCCGCCGCACGCGTGCACCTGGAACACTCCGGTGTGATCGTGAGGTATCTCGAGACAGTGGACCCCGAAACTCTCGTCGTCACCCACGAACCGGGGCCCGCGCGACTTGTGTTTGCGGGAACCGTCGGCTCGACCAGGCTTCTCGACAACTGGGCAGTGGACATCCCCGACGAACGGTAACCTTGAGGGGATAGGAAGGCACCGAATGACCGACGTTACTGAACCCACTGCGGAAGACATTGTCGAGCAGAAAGCGGTTCGACTGGCCAAGCGTGCACGACTCCTCGATGGTGGTGAGGCGTACCCGGTAGCGGTCCCCATCACTCACACGATTTCCCAGATTCGCGCCGACCACCAGGGCCTCGACGCCGATGTCACCACGGGTGTCACCGTCGGTGTTGCCGGCCGTGTCGTGCACCTGCGCAACACCGGAAAGCTGTGCTTTGCCGCAATCCAGAGCGGTGAGGGCGAACGACTGCAGGCCATGGTGTCATTGGGCGAGGTGGGCGAAGAATCGCTGGAACAGTGGAAGGACCTCGTCGACTTGGGCGACCACCTGTTCGTGAACGGTGAAGTCATCACGTCGAAGCGCGGCGAACTGTCGATCATGGTGTCGTCGTGGCAGATTGCCTCCAAGGCGCTGCTGCCGTTGCCTAACATGCACTCCGAGCTCAACGAGGAAACCCGTGTGCGCCAGCGCTACCTCGACCTCATTGTGCGCGAACAGGCCCGACTGACCCCCCGTCTGCGTGCTGCAACGATGAAGTCGTTGCGTGCAACTTTTGATTCGCACGGGTACCTCGAGGTCGAAACCCCGATGCTTCAGACCATGCACGGTGGTGCCGCCGCGCGCCCGTTCGTTACCCACTCGAACGCGTTCGACATGGAATTGTTCCTGCGCATCGCACCCGAACTGTTCCTGAAGCGTGCCGTTGTTGGTGGCATTGACCGCGTGTTTGAAATCAACCGCAACTTCCGCAACGAGGGCGCCGACTCGACCCACAGCCCCGAATTCGCGATGCTCGAATCGTATTGCGCGTACGGTGACTACAACCAGATTGCTGACCTGACCCAGGAACTCATCCAGAACGCGGCACTGGCCGTGTCCGGTTCGCACGTCGTCACATGGCACGACGGCACCGAATTCGACTTGGGTGGCGAGTGGGACCGCATCAGCATGTACCCCTCGCTCAGCGCTGCCTGCGGTGTTGAAATCACCCCACAGACTCCCGTCGCCGAACTGAAGCAGCTGGCCGACGCTAACGGTATCGAGGTCAAGCACCCCACACACGGCAAGTACGTCGAGGAACTGTGGGAGCACTTCGTCAAGGGTGACCTGGTCCGCCCCACCTTCGTCATGGACTTCCCCGTTGACACGTCACCGTTGGTGCGCGAACACCGCAGCATCCCCGGCGTCGTTGAAAAGTGGGACCTCTATGTCCGCGGGTTCGAACTGGCGACCGGATATTCCGAACTCGTTGACCCCGTGATCCAGCGCGAACGTTTTGTTGAACAGGCCAGCCTCTCCGCCCGAGGTGACGACGAGGCCATGCCCTTGGACGAGGAATTCCTGCGTGCTCTGGAGCACGGCATGCCCCCCAGTGGGGGAATGGGCATGGGAATGGACCGCCTGCTGATGGCCATCACCGGTCTCGGCATCCGCGAAACCATCCTTTTCCCACTCGTCAAGTAACCCCGACCCTCGTAGACTGACACCATGATTGAGGACTACTGGGCGAACGCACTGTTTTCGGTGACCCCCACGATTCTGATTGGCCTGATTTTCTGGTTCGCCATGCGCGCGATTCTGCGTGCCGACCGTACCGAACGCAACACTCTGGCCAAGTACGAGCAGGAAGAACGCGAGCGTCGCGGCATTACTCCGCACGAGTAAACCGTCCGTTCGTCCCCCGCGCGGCCTCGACCTCGCACCTATCGCCAATAGCGAATACCCTCCCTTTTGCGCGCCGCAAAAGTTACCCTCAAAAGGTGGCGCACGTCAGCGCCCAGAGGAGATGTCGTGGCAATGTTTGAAAGATTCACCGATCGTGCACGTCGGGTTGTCGTGTTGGCTCAGGAAGAAGCCAAGCTGCTCAACCACAACTACATCGGCACCGAACACATCCTCCTCGGTCTGATCCGCGAGGGCGACGGCATTGCCGCCAAGGCCCTGGAATCGCTCGACATTTCGCTCGAAGGCGTGCGCGAACAGGTTCAGGAAATTATCGGTCAGGGACAGCAACAGCCCACCGGACACATTCCGTTCACTCCCCGCGCAAAGAAGGTGCTGGAACTCTCGCTGCGCGAAGCACTGCAGCTGGGCCACAACTACATCGGCACCGAACACATCCTGCTGGGCCTGATTCGCGAAGGCGAGGGTGTTGCCGCGCAGGTCCTCGTCAAGCTCGGAGCCGAGCTGGGCAAGGTTCGTCAGGCTGTCATCCAGATGCTCTCGGGTTACCAAGGCAAGGAAACCGTCAACGTCGGCGGCGGCGAGCCCAGCAACGACAAGGGCTCGCAGGTGCTCGACCAGTTCGGCCGCAACCTCACCCAGTCGGCCCGTGATGGCAAGCTCGACCCTGTGATCGGTCGCGAAAAAGAGATGGAACGCGTCATGCAGATCCTCTCGCGCCGTACCAAAAACAACCCCGTGCTCGTCGGTGAACCGGGCGTCGGTAAGACCGCCGTCGTCGAGGGTCTGGCACAGGCCATCGTTCGCGGCGAAGTTCCCGAGACACTCAAGGACAAGCAGCTCTATACGCTCGACCTGGGTTCGCTGATTGCCGGAAGCCGTTACCGCGGTGACTTCGAGGAACGACTCAAGAAGGTCATCAAGGAAATTCGCAACCGCGGCGACATTATCGTCTTCATCGACGAAATCCACGCCCTGGTGGGTGCTGGCTCGGCCGAGGGCGCGGTGGACGCGGCCTCGATCCTCAAGCCCATGCTCGCCCGCGGCGAACTGCAGACCATCGGCGCGACCACGCTCGACGAGTACCGCAAGTACTTCGAGAAGGACGCCGCGCTCGAGCGCCGCTTCCAGCCGGTGACGGTGAACCAGCCGTCGGTGGCTCACACCATCAACATCCTCAAGGGCTTGCGCGACCGCTACGAGGCGTTCCACAAGGTGTCCATCACCGATGACGCCATCGTGGCCGCTGCGACCCTCGCCGACCGTTACGTGCAGGACCGTTTCCTGCCCGACAAGGCAATCGACCTGATTGACGAGGCCGGCGCTCGCCTGCGCCTCTCGATCCTGTCGTCGCCCCCCGAGCTGCGTGAATTCGACGACAAGATTGCCGCCGTCCGCGCACAGAAGGAAAAGTCCATCGAGGACCAAGACTTCGAGGGCGCTGCGTCATTCCGCGACCAGGAAAAGCAGCTGCTGGGCGAACGACTGCGCCTCGAAAAGGAATGGCGTTCCGGTGGCAAGGGCGAAACTGGCACCGTTGACGAGGGAATCATCGCCGAGGTTCTCGCTCAGGCCACGGGAATCCCCGTGTTCAAGCTGACCGAACAGGAAAGCGCTCGACTGCTGATGATGGAAAAGACGCTGCACCAGCGCATCATCGGTCAGGAAGAAGCCATCTCGGTTCTGTCGCGCACCATTCGTCGTACCCGCGCCGGGCTCAAGGACCCCAAGCGACCTTCGGGTTCGTTCATCTTCGCCGGTCCGACCGGTGTCGGCAAGACCGAGTTGGCCAAGGCGCTCGCCGAGTTCCTGTTTGACGACGAAGACGCGCTGATCGCTCTCGACATGAGCGAGTACGGCGAAAAGCACACCGCCTCGCGTCTGTTTGGTGCCCCTCCCGGATTCGTCGGTTTCGACGAGGGTGGCCAGCTGACGGAACGCGTTCGCCGCAAGCCCTTCAGCGTCGTGCTGTTCGACGAAATCGAAAAGGCCCACCCCGACATCTTCAACTCGCTGTTGCAGGTGCTGGAGGAAGGTCGACTGACCGACGGTCAGGGCCGCGTGGTCGACTTCAAGAACACCGTGATCATCATGACCACCAACCTGGGCACCAAGGACATCACGGGCGGCCCGGTCGGATTCACGATTCAGGGCAACCAGGAACAGACGTACAAGGCCATGCGCGCCAAGGTCGTCGAGGAACTGAAGAAGCACTTCCGTCCCGAGTTCCTCAACCGTGTCGACGAGACCATTGTGTTCCCGCAGCTGTCGCAGGACGAACTGTTCCAGATCGTCGACCTGTACGTGCGCCGCCTGCGCGAGCGCATGATGGATCGCGACATGACCCTCGATGTCACCGATGCGGCCAAGCGCTACATTCTCACCATCGGTTGGGACCCCATGATGGGTGCTCGTCCGCTGCGTCGCGCCATGCAGTCCGAGATCGAGGACATGCTGTCCGAAAAGATCATGCACGGCGAACTGCACAGCGGTCAGCACGTTCTCGTCGACTTTGACGGCGAGGAATTCACGGCGACCCCGAAGGACACGATTCGCGCGGTCGCGGCCGAGGAGGACGAACCCACCGAATCCGGCACCGCCGACTAACGCAGAGCGTCACAGGAATGCCCCAGCCTTCGGGTTGGGGCATTCTTCATAGAATGGTTCCATGACGATTACGGTGCGACGCGCACGAACCAGCGACGTTCGCTCGATTCAGAGCCTGATCTCGCCGCTCGTGAACAGTCGCGTACTGCTGGGCAAAGACCCCGTCGTGCTGTACGAATCGATCCAGCAGTTCCTCGTCGCCGAAACCGAGGGCGGCGACGTCGTGGGCTGTGGCGCCATCCACGTCATGTGGGAGGACCTCGGCGAGGTCCGCACCTTGGCCGTCTCGGATTCCGCCCGGGGTACCGGTGTGGGGCGGGTGCTGCTCGATGCTCTCGAGGCCGAGGCGCGCGCCTTGGGTCTGCACCGCCTTTTCTGCCTGACGTTCGAAACGAAATTCTTTGGTGCCGCCGGTTACGTGCCGATTGGCGAGGCGGGTGACGGCTTATTGGACCCCGTGGGCCAGCCGCTCGTCGACCCCGAAGGCCGCCAACTGGTGTCGCCCGACGTGTACAACGAACTCATGCGATCGCCTGACGAAGGTGTCGCCGAATTCCTCGACCTGGCGCGCGTCAAGCCGAACACGCTCGGCAATACCCGCATGCTGAAGATTCTCTCCACACAGGCGAGTCACCGCGCCTCGGACAATTCCCGCGGGTAATCTGCCGATATGTCGACGTTTTTGCACCCCGTAGGTCCCCTCCCCGCCCGCGTGTACTGGCTGCGCCGGTTGGCGGTCTTGGGGGTCATTGCCGCGGTGATCTTTACGGTGAATGCGTTCGTCAACCCACCGAAGTCTGCAACACCCACGGCGTCCCCCACCGAAACCGCAACCGACACACCGGTGGCCGAGGTCACCACGTGTGATCCCGCCGTAATTACGGTCGACGCGGTGACCGACCTCGAATCCTATGCCACCACGGAAAAGCCGCAGTTCTCGATGACGATTACGAACACGGGCGATGTGGCCTGCATCCTGTCGGTCGGCACCGATGTCCAGCGTTACGTCGTTGTCAGCGGCTCGGAAACGATTTGGGATTCCACCGTGTGCCAAAAGAGCGAGGAAGCGCTGGAATTGGAATTCGCGGCCGGCGAGGCCAAGACCACGGCGACGCTGGAATGGTCGCGTAACCGTTCCGACGCGTGTGACACCGACGCAACCCCGGCTGTCGGTGGGGGAGCGAGCTATCACCTCTCGGTTTTCCTCGGCGACATCGAGTCGACGAAGTCCCAGCAATTCATGCTGTTCTAATGTGTCAGCCATCTGACTTTTCTCGTGCAGCCCGAGGCGCACGCTTGATTCGAGGCGTGGAGGACTAATTCCCCTGTGCGCCACGAGGAGGCCACACTAGGGTGAAGTTATGACTCCCCTTCGTTTTCGCGCCATCGTGGCTGCTGCACTGTCGTTTGTGTTGATCGGCGCAGGGGTGAGTGCTCCGGCGACAGCCGAGACGACGACTCAGGTGGCATCGCCGGCAGCGGCCTCAGCACCCACGTTCTCGTCGATTATTGGCGGCACCACGGCAAATATCTCGGATGCACCGTGGCAGGTCGGACTGTTGCGCGGCCGGGGGTCGGCATTCGATTATCAATTCTGTGGCGGGTCGATCATCAACGAAGAATGGGTTGTCACCGCAGCCCACTGCCTCGCGGACCATTCCGGGTACCTCGGTATTTTTGCGGGCGGCAGCAACCTGGCCTCGGATGGCGCCGAGTATGCCGCCGATGCCTGGTACGTGCACCCCGCGTGGACCGCGACCAACAACGACATTGCGTTGGTGCACATGGCCAACCCGTTGCCACTGAACGGCACGACCATTGCGCCCATCGCCTTGCCGTTCGATGTGGACCCCGCCACCTGGCCCTCCGCCGGCGCCGATGTGCTGGTGACGGGTTGGGGTGAAAATCAGGCGTTTGGTGCAGGCTCGTATCCCGAGCAGTTGCACAAGGCCACTCTGGAAGTCCAGAGCGGTCCCGGCCTGAACGACTGTGGGCTGTACACCGACGCCGAATGGGACTACCTCACCGAATTGTGTGTCGGCGCCCCCAACGCTGTTGCCGACACCTGCCAGGGCGACTCGGGTGGCCCCTATGCGATCAACACGGTGGGCGGCTGGCGGTTGGCCGGCGTTACCTCGTGGGGCAATGGATGTGCCACGATCGGGTACCCCGGCATGGCCGCACGCGTCACCGCATTCCTCGACTGGATCACGCCGGGCAGGCCCACCAGCCTCACGGCCACGCTGCGCGAGGACGGCACCTCGGTGACTCTCTCGTGGGCAGCCGCTGGTGCTGCGTCGCGCGCCCTGCCCGTGCTGGGGGTCACGGATTATGTCGTGGAAATTTCGGATGACAACGGTGCGACGTGGTCGACCGCGTCAGGTGCGGTGCGTCGAGCATCGACGGGCCAAATTGTGGGTGGGCTGGTTCCCGGCAACTCGTATATGTTCCGTGTCGGGGCGGTCAACAACGTAACCGATGGTGATGCCCCCGGCAAGTGGGCAGAGTCCGGAACGGTGACCGCGACCTCATCACTGGAGGCGACGGCAACCGTGTCGAGCGCATCGGCTCAGATTCTGGGCGGAACCGTTGACGGGCTCGACGGGGTGAACGATTCGATCACGCTGAATGCGGATTTCATCGACCCCAGCGCACAGGCCCCCCTTGCGGGTTCGGGTGTGATCGAATTGCGTAACTCGGCGGGAGCTGTGGCCTGGACGTCCCCCGCGAACTCGGGCCCTGAAACCTCGGCTACGGTCAACATCTCGACGGTGCTGGCCAACTGCCCCTCGTCGAACTGCGCGTTGACCGCAACGTACACATTTACCCCCGATGGCGGCGCACCGGTTGTGTCGCTGCCCTGGACCGTGTACCGTTCCGGCACCGCCGTCGTTGCCTCGCACATCCGCCAGAGCGACACCACCTTTTATCCCAGCACGGATGGGTACAAGGATTCACTGATCATCAACGTCGAGAGCATGACTAATTCGGGTGCCGAACTGGCAGCGACTGGTTCCTCGATCGTCGTCAAGAGCGCTACGGGCAAGATTGTGGCCACCAAGACCATTACGAACACGGGCCCGATTCGGTACGCGTGGAACGGCAAGGTCGCCGGCAAGGTCAAGCCCGGTCGATATTCGATTGTGTACACCGTCAAGACGGCGGCGACACCGACGGTCAAGGTCGTCAAGACTTCGGTCGTCACGGTGAAATCAGCGAAATTGATTCGACGCACGGTGTCCATCACGAAGCGCGCCAGCGATGTGTTCACGGATTATGCCGACGGTGGTGCGGCCTGCATGTTTGAGGCTGGTGCGGTCGAGATGCTGCACGTGGGGTACCCGGGGATTTGCTATGGCAACGTCGCGTCGCCGAGCGTTGTTGCGCGAGCAGCCAAATACGCTCCCGTGTTTGTTACGGCCAAGTTGACGATCGCACGCAGCCCGTTTGTCCGAAGGGTGATGCTGTCGACTAATGGCTCGGCAATGAACTCGGCATCGCCCATCAGCTATCCCGGTCTACAGATATTTCCGCTTGGCGAAATGGTGGACCCGGTAGGCGGGTTGCAATTAGCGCTGGAAGGGACTTCCGTGGCCGCAATCCGCGTGAGTTCGGTGAAGTTGACTTATACGTACTGGGCCCTCGGGTAGCTGCAAACCGCAGAATTACGCCGAGGCAGTTCCGCGGGCAAACGCTCGGCGGATCGCTTCGGCGGTTTGCACGGCCTCGTTGTCGATGACGGTGACGAATCCGAATCGGCGTGCCTCGGCGACGCGATGCGCCGCGGCGGTGACGGCACGAATCTCGCCCGACAGGCTGATCTCGCCCACGGCAACCAGCGTCGGGGGCAGGGCTGTGTCGCGGGCGGCGCTGGCGATGGCCAGGGCAATGGCCAGGTCCGCGCCAGGTTCCGTGATGGTGATTCCGCCGACGGTTGACACATAGACGTCGGCTGACTGCAGGGGGATTTTGGCCCGACGCTCCAAGACGGCGAGCAGCATGGCGACGCGGGATGAATCCACCCCGTTCGTCACTCGGCGGGGCTGCGGGGCCGAGGACGGCACGACGAGGGCTTGGATCTCGACGGGAATCGCCCGGCGGCCTTCGACAGCGATGGTGGTGCAGGTGCCGCTGACGGGCATCTGTGATGCCGAACGGAACAGTGCTGACGGGTCGGGGACTTCCGCGATTCCGCTGCCGACCATTTCGAAACAACCGACCTCGTCGGTGGGGCCGAAGCGGTTTTTGAAGGCGCGCACAAATCGCAGCGCGGTTTGCCGGTCGCCCTCGCAGTGCACGACCACGTCGACGAGGTGTTCCAGGGTGCGGGGGCCCGCGATGGTGCCGTCCTTGGTGACGTGCCCCACGAGCAGCAGGGGCAGCCCACGTTCCTTGGCGACGCGCACCAGCGTGGCGGCCACTTCACGAACCTGCGAGACGCCACCGGCCATGCCGTCGATGGTGTCCGAGGACACGGTTTGCACCGAGTCCACCACGAGCAGGGCAGGGTTCAGGCTGTCGATATGCCCGAGGATGGTGCCCAGGTTGGTGTCGGCGGCAAGGTAGAGGCTGTCGACGAGGGCGCCGGTGCGTTCGGCGCGCAACCGCACCTGGCCGACGGATTCTTCGGCGCTGACATAGAGCACCGTGTTGCCGGCGCGTGCAACGCGACTGGCGACGTCGAGCAGCAGGGTGGATTTTCCGACGCCAGGTTCACCCGATACGAGGATTGCGGCGCCGGGCACGATTCCACCGCCGAGAACGCGGTCGAATTCGCCGATTCCGGTGGGTCGGTGTTCCGCCTGCAGGCCACCGGCTGCGGTGATCGACACGGCGGTGCGCGATTCGGGGACGCGGGCTGCGACGGTGCGTCCGCCAATGTTCTCGGCGGCGACCTCGACGACGGTTGACCATTGTTGGCATTCGCCGCAGCGGCCCACCCACTTGGTGGTGGTCCAGCCGCATTCGGTGCAACGGTACGGGGTAGTCAGTCGAGCCATGTGACCAGCGTAGGCGAGAGCGCCGACATCGTCGATTTTTGCTGCACAGCACTTTGGGGTACAGTGGACGACGGTACCGTGTCCGAGCGGCCGAAGGAGCATGTCTCGAAAACATGTGAGGGTGCAAGTCCTCCGTGGGTTCAAATCCCACCGGTACCGCCAGCAGTCCCCGAGCTTTCCAGCTCGGGGACTTCTTTTTGCCGGTGGTGCTGATTCTGGCGCATCTGGCACGTAATGCTGGGCCGTGTGTGGCAGCTCACCTTAATCCGGATCTGCAGGGTTGGGGCGCCCGATGAATGCAGGCAAGGTCCAAGATTTATCGCTCTGCAGCTGTAGCTTGTGTTGCGCAAATATGTGAGCGTCTTTTACTATTAACAGATGAATAATTTTCCTGAAAGAGCTCGCATTAGTCGCAACGGATCCACCCTGACGGGCCTTTTTGCGGTTGGTGTGCTTACTATTGGATTCGCCGGGCCGGCTTTTGCAGAGGGGCAACTCAGCAGCGACACGGGCTTAGCGCTTTCGAGGCTTACTCCAGTCTCGAACACTCAGGCGAGCAAAGTTCTGAGCGATGTTGCTCCTGTGATGGTTGGAACATCCGGCGACACTGCCATCGACGCGACTGTTGCCGGAATCAATGTTTTGGTCCCGACGAATCCATCTGACCCGATCTCGCTCGAGTCATCTTCAGGCCAATCGATATCGATCGATTTGCCATTCTCTGGAGTGGCGGACGATGGAGTTTTCGTCACTGAGGGGGTTGTTGCATACTCCAACAACAATTCGACCACCACTGCCCCGGTAGTGAAAAATGATGGTTCAATCCAGATTGCGACTGTTATTGAATCCGCGTCTGCCCCTTTGGCTTATGTCTATGAGCTCAACCTCCCCGCAGGCGCCGAAATTATCTCTTCGGGATCAGCGCTCCTATTCGTAAATGGAGACGAATTTGTGGGCGGAATCGCACCGGCATGGGCGAAAGATGCTGATGGCAAAGATGTGCCAACCCGATTCGAGGTCTCGGGTACATCGGTCACCCAAATTGTGGAACATCGAAGCGAAGAATATTCTTACCCAATCGTCGCGGACCCCTGGATTGGAATCGCATTGTTCAGCCGGATCACGGTCGACAGTTACAATTCGCAGCCTAGGGTGAATCTTGACCTCTCAAGTTGGGGATGGGCTGTATGGTCAGGAGCAGCACAAGGTGGTGGTCTCATGGGGTTCGGAGCTGGACAGGCAATTCTCAACACCGCAGGTTGGGACGAGGCTTGGGGCAGGGGCGGAACAATTCGAAGCGCGCTCGATAAGCCCAGCCAGCGACAGCAATTCTCCTGCCACGCACTCGGTGCTTTATTTGCGGGAACCTGGAACCTGGAGAAGTTCCGGCCAAACCGCACGAATGGGGATTGGGGTTTTGGGGTGGCCGTTCATCACTGCAACTGGGCAACTGCAAACCGCTATTAGACGGAAGGGTGTGACATTGGTAACGAAGCAAACTTCCCCCGACGAGAGCCACTCCCGGCAGTGGCGTAGTGGGGTGGGGGCGATGGCCCTCGTGATGCTTGGGATTATTAGCACCGTGTGGTGGACCGCAGGAGGCGTCGAGGTATTTGCCCAACGCACAGTAGGCGATCTTCTAGCTGCAAGTCCAGAGCTGGATCCGATTGAGGCCACAAGTCAGCTTTGTGGTGATCCGGTTTGTGTCGAGGGGTGGCGCACCAATTTCGGGTCATATCTGCGGTTTGAATCAAGAGGAGAGGCGGAATATTGGGCAACGTTGCTCGGACCTGAAGGCGTGCAATTAGACACCGTGGTGCTCGATATGCGTGGGCACGATTTAACCTTCGAGCAGCGACGTAAAGCAATCGACGTGCTCTTTTCGACAGAGGACTGGTCTTAGATACAGAGGCATTTCGTAAGGCGAAATTGCGCGTTAAGTTGGAACTTGCTATCCCCGTGTTCGACGTCGTTCAGGTGGGCTCAGTTCGATATCGGCCATCCCGAATATCAAATTTTCGGCCAATTTTCGTCAAAATTGTCGATTATGTTCGTTTCAGCGAACATATCGTGGCATACTGAAAGCGACCTTTTCGAAGGGGGTCTGAAGAGCCGGGGATTAGTCCCCGGCTCTTTATTTATGCCTGGAACACATCTCATCGCACTCGTGAAGATGCAACAAGGCCCGCCCACGGAACACCATGGACGGGCCTTGTCACACTAAACCGATTACGGCAGCAGGCGGTTGGGTCCGCGGAACAGGTACGTCGTCTCGCGGATCGACGGCAGCCCCAACATCAGCATGAGGAAACGGGCCAGTCCCATACCGAACCCACCGTGCGGGGGCACGCCGTGACGGAAGAAGTCAAGGTAGAAGTCGAGTTCTTCGGGGTCGAGTCCCTTTTCGCGGGCCTGCTCGATGAGCACGTCGACACGGTGTTCGCGCTGCGCGCCGGTCGAGATCTCGGTGCCGTTATAGATGAGGTCGTACGAGTTCGTCAGTTCGCCGTTGCCCTCGTGACGCATGTGATAGAACGGGCGAATGTTCGTGAAATAGTCGGTGACGAACACAAAGTCGTGGCCGAGTTCTTCTTTCACATAGGCCGACAGTTGGCGTTCGCCCTCGGGGTCGAGGTCGCCGTCCGCGCGGGGAACGGTGTAGCCGCGGGCAGCCAGAATCTCGTGCGCTGTGGCCAGGGGAATGCGAGGGAACGGCAAGGAGGGAACTTCGAGTTCGATGCCGTAGGCCGAGGCGATGGCGTCGCCATGCTTTTCCTTCACCGCGGTGAGGCCGGCGACGATCACGGCTTCGTGCATGGCCATGACGTCCTCGTGCGATTCCACCCACGACATTTCGGCGTCAACCGAGGTGAACTCGGTGGCGTGACGCGACGTGAACGAGGGGTCGGCGCGGAATGCCGGGCCGATTTCAAAGATTGCACCGAAGCCGGCGGGCTGGGCCATCTGCTTGAAGAACTGGGGGCTCTGAGCCAGGTACGCCTTGGTGTCGAAGTAGTCCATTTCGAACAGTTCGGCACGCGATTCCGAAGCGGATGCCATCAGTTTGGGGGTGTGCAGTTCGATGAAGTCGTTGTCGACCCACCAGCAACGCAGTGCGTGTTCGAAGGTGGTCTGGATGCGGAAGATCAGGTTTGCGTCGGGGCGGCGCAGGTCGAGGAAGCGCCAGTCCATGCGCTTGTCCACGCTGGAGTCCTCGGCGATGGGGGGTTCGGGCTGTGCCTCGGTGACGACGGTGAGTGCCGAAATTTTGATCTCGAGTCCGCCCAGTTTGACGCGCTCGTCGGCCTTCAGCTCGCCGGTGACGCGAATGAATGTGCCTGCGTTGAGTGCCGAGATGGTCTCGGTCACCGCCAGACGTTCGGCCGAATCGGGGGCTTCTGCGTCCAATTCGCGGACAGCAGGGTTCACCAGCTGCACTGCACCGGACTCGTCGCGCAGGATCACGAACTGGACCTTTTTCTGGTCACGGACCGTATCGACCCAACCGGCAACCTCTACGGGGCCATCGGGCAAAGCGGACAGAGCGGAAACGCGGGTACGAGTGGTCATAGTGCCCAAGTTTACCCAGCCGTGGAACGGAATTCGTGCCGATGCTGGCTGGGTAGACTGGGGTTGTGACTGCCGACTACGTGCACCTCGTGCGACACGGTGAGGTCAACAACCCGAAGGGCATCCTCTATGGGCAGCTTCCCGGGTACGGCCTCACTGATTTTGGGCGCACCCTCGCCGAAAACTCGACCGAGTTGTTGGCCGACGTTCAGGTCGTGAAGCTGGTGGTCAGTCCTCTGCAACGTGCCCGTGAGTCGGTGGAACCGTGGGAGGACCGCACGGGTTTGACTGCAATCATCGACGAGCGCGTGATCGAACCGTGGAACGACTTTGAGGGCCTCAATTTGCGTCGAGGCGCCACCATCGCGCGCAACCCCAGACTGTGGCTGTCCGTCTGGAACCCGTTCCGTCCGTCGTGGGGCGAACCGTATTCCTCCATCGCGAATCGCATGATTGAGGCAATTCGCGAGGCCGCCGATTCGGTTCCCTCGGGCCACGTGGTGATCGTCAGTCACCAGTTGCCCATCTGGATGGCGCACCGCCGGATCAACCGCCAGCCTCTGTGGCACAACCCATCCCGCCGTCGCTGTTCGCTGTCGTCAATCACGTCGTTTCGCGTGGACGACACCGTGAATGGCGAGTACGAACTGGTCGAGGTGGATTATCAGGAACCGCGTGGGTCGAACCGCGCACGGGATTTAGGAGCCGTCTGATGCGTCGCATGGGTCGTATGGTGTCCGTCGCTGTCATGGCGAGCGCACTGGTGTTGACCGGTTGTTCGACAAGCGACAACCTCGCCGAACAGTTCCGTCAGGGTGACAACAAAAACTTCATTTCGGGCGATGGCGCGTACACGGTTATTTCCGAGGAAAACCGGGCGGCGCCCATCGAATTCGAGTCCACGTTGACCGACGGAACACCCGTGTCCGCGGCCGATTACCGAGGCTCGGTGCTGGTCGTCAACTTCTGGTATTCCTCGTGCCCACCGTGTCGGCTCGAGGCCCCGGACCTCGCGGCGCTCGCCACCGAATTCGAGGGTCAGCCGGTGCAATTCTTGGGCGTCAATGTGTACGACGGAGCAGAAGCCGCAACCGCGTTCGAAGAAACCTTCGGCATTCCGTACCCCTCGGTTCTCGATGTGGGAACGGGTGCCGTCCGGCTCGCGTTTGCGGGTGAGGTTCCGCCCAATGCAGTTCCCGTGACTCTGGTGTTGGACACCGAGGGCCGTGTCGCCGCTCGAATTTCGGGACGCATCACCGAGCCCTCGATTCTGCGCGGCATGATCGACGACCGACTCGCGGAGGCTTCGTGACCCCCGACGCCGTCGGCTCAATCATCTTCTCGGGTGACTTCAGTGCCGCACTGCCGTTGGCGTTCCTCGCCGGCCTGTTGGCATTTGTGTCCCCCTGCGTACTTCCGCTGATCCCCGGCTATCTGGCGTATATCGGGGGAGTCAGCCTGACCGGCGAAAATTCGCGTGCCGACCGACGCCGTGTGCTCGTGGGAATGCTCGGGTTCGTGGCGGGATTTGGTGCGGTGTTCATTTCGCTGTCGATCGTTTTTGGCACGCTCGGGCTGGTTCTCACACCGTGGCTGGACCTGATTTTGCGGGTATCCGGTGTGGTGGTCATCATCATGGGCGTCGTGTTCATGGGCGGAATGCCGTTCCTGCAGCGCGATGTCCTTCCGGGCTGGAAAACCCGAGCCGGAATTTGGGGGGCGCCGTTCCTCGGTGTCGTCTTTGCGCTGGGGTGGGTTCCCTGTGTGGGGCCGACGCTGGTCGCCGTTCAAACCCTGGCGTTGGATTCCGCCAGCCTGCCGCGCGCTGCGGCGCTGGGTGTGGCGTACTGGTTGGGTCTGGCCGTTCCGTTCGTGCTCGTCGCGGTGTTGTTGCACCGTGCCAGCGCGACACTGAACTGGCTGAAGCGCAATGTTCGCACAATCAACATCGTCGGCGGCGCCGTGTTGGTTCTCATCGGTGTGCTGATGGTCAGCGGACTGTGGCGTGCCGCCGTGACATGGATGGGGGTGACGTTCAGTGGTTTCTCGCTCTTCCTCTGACGAGTCCGGAATTGACATTTCGGCGGGTGATCGCGTCGCCGGCCAACCCGCCGACCTCGCAGCCGACAACACGTTCGACGAACCCGGCGCGCCGCACAAGGACCGCAACCGTGGCGCCGTCCTGAACCCCAAGCTGGGTCTCGTGGGGACCGGCCGTTTCGTGTGGCGACTTCTGACCTCGATGCGAACCGCCCTGGTTCTGCTGGTCATGTTGGCGGTTGCCGCAATCCCCGGTTCGCTGGTGCCGCAGCGTTCGAGTGACCCCAACGGCGTCGTCCAGTTCAAGGCCAATAACCCCGAACTGTTCGACATTTATGAATCGTTCAAGCTCTTTGACACGTACAGCTCGCCCTGGTTCTCGGCCATTTACCTGTTGCTGTTCGTGTCGTTGATCGGCTGCATCCTGCCGCGCATCGCCCACCACTGGCGCGTTCTGCGGCAGGACCCGCCCGCCGCCCCGAAATCTTTTGCGCGCCTCGAGGTGAACACGGATGTTCCCGCACCGGACGGACTGGAGGTCGCGCTGACCGCCGCAGAATTGGCGTTGCGTCGGTCCAGGTACCGCGTCGTGCGCGAGGGCAACACTCTGCGCGCCGAGCGCGGGTATCTGCGCGAGACGGGCAACCTCGTGTTCCACGTTGCTCTGGTGGGGATCCTGTTTTCTGTCGGATTTGCCAGCGGCTTCGGGTGGTCCGGCCAGCGCATCATCGTCGAGGGCCAGGCCTTTACGAACCAGCTGTCGTCCTACGAGACCTTTAACCCCGGACGTTTCTTTGACGAACAGGGTCTCGAGCCCTACGCCGTTCAACTCAATTCGTTTGTGCCCGAGTACAAGCTGGATCTCGTCAAAAATTCGTGGATGCCCATCGACTTCACCGCCGATGTCACCGTGACCGACGAGACCGGTTCGCGCGACGCGGTGCTCAAGGTTAACGACCCACTGACCGTCGGCGGTTCGACGATGTACCTGTTGGGAAACGGTTTTGCCCCGGTCATCACCGTTCGTGACGGTGACGGAAACGTGGTGTTCAGCCAGCCCGTGTCGTTCCTCAGCCAGGACGCCAACCTCACCAGTGTCGGCGTGGTCAAGGTGCCCGACGGGTTGACCGAGCAGCTGGGAATGAAGGGGTTCTTCTACCCCACGGCGACCAAACTCGACAGCGGCGCCTTGACGTCGTCGAACCCCAACCCCGACAAGCCGACCGTCACGTTCAACGTGTACACGGGTGACCTCGGGCTGGGAGGCGGCGCTGCGGCGAATGTTTTCGAACTCAACACCGACGACATGAAACAGATCGCGGGCAACCACACCGACGTCAAGGTTGTGCTGGGGCTCGGCGACTCGGTGACGCTTCCCGGCGGACTGGGGTCGGTGGAATTCACCGAACTGCGCCGATTCATCGGCGTGGATATTCGTCACGACCCCACACAGTTGGGCGTGGGATTGGCGACGGCATTCGCCATCGGGGGATTGCTGATTAGTTTTGGCACCCGCCGACGTCGTGTCTGGGTTGTCGGAAAGTCACTGGCCAAGGGGGAAATCCTGCGCTGGGGCGCCCAGTCTCGCAGTGAGGACCCCGGGCTGGTCGGCTCCGTGGACCGGATAATTGAGGCCGCGGCAACGCGGGTAAGGTAAAAACGTCATGACAGAACTCGCTGCGATCTCGCTTCTGGCCACCTATTCCACGATGGCGGTCTATACGCTCTCGTTCATCCTGTTCGCCGTGGACCTCGCGCTGCGTTCGGATTCCGATGCGGGCGTGCTGCCCACGCGGTGGTTGCGCAGCGCCATGGCGTTGCTGGTGTTGGGATGGGCTTTGCACGGTTTTGCGACCATCACCCGCGGTCTGGCCGCAAGTCGTGTGCCGTGGGCCAATATGTTCGAATTCGGTCTGACCGCGACTTTTGTTCTGGTGGGTGTGTTCCTCGGTTTGCAACTGTGGCGTGATGTGCGATTCGTCGGGGCCTTTGTGTCGGGCTTCGCCCTGCTGGCCCTCGGAATCGTCACCGTCAATTTCTATGTTGACGTGGTCCCGCTGCCGCCCGCGCTGCAGTCCTACTGGCTGGTCATCCATGTGTGTGTTGCTGTCCTCGGCACCGGCTTTTTTGCCTCGGCCGCCGCGCTGTCGATGGCCCAGATCTTCCAGGAACTCCGCGAGGAGGGCAAGGTTCAGGGGCGCAACTGGGCGTTCCTGCGGGCTTTCCCCGCCGCAACTATGTTGGAATCGCTGGCCTACCGCATCAACGTGGTCGGATTCGTTCTGTGGACGTTCACCCTCGTCGCCGGGGCCATCTGGGCGGAACGCGCATGGGGTCGTTACTGGGGATGGGACACCAAAGAGGTCTGGACCTTCATCATCTGGATTCTGTTCGCCGCCTATATTCACTCGCGTGCTACCCGTGGTTGGCGCGGTCGTTCAGCGGCAATCCTGTCGCTCGTCGCGTTCAGCGCCGTGATCTTTAACTACTCGATCGTGAACATGTTCTTCAAGGGGTTGCACGTTTACTCGGGCCTGTAGGCCGAAGTCAACAGCGCGTGTACTCGGCCGATTCGATCGACCCACCAGTCGCGGCGATCGGGTGCAGCGGCAAACCGCGCACACAGTTCGTCGTCGACGGTGACGTCGCGCAATTCGATGGTGCCGTTCACGGCGACCAGAGGCTCGCGTGTCACATCCCCCGCCAACAGCGATGCTGTCGCAAGCCCGCAATCGAATTCCAGTTGGGGAATCCGAGCCGCCAAATCCAGTCCCGCGGCCAAACCGACCGAGGATTCCAACGCGCTCGACACGACGACGGGCAACCCCGTCTGTTCGATGATGTCGAGTGCCGCGGTGACGCCACCCAGAGGCGCGCATTTGATGACGAGGATGTCCGCCGCACCGCTGCGTGCTACGGCCAGTGGGTCGGCGGCCTTGCGCACGCTCTCGTCGGCCGCAATGAGAATCCCCATGCGATGAATTCGTCCGCGTAATTCGGCCAATTCGGGCACGCTGGCGCAGGGCTGTTCCACATATTCCAGGTCGAACCGTTCCATCGCGCGTAACGCGTGCTCGGCCTCGTCCACATTCCACGCGCCGTTCGCGTCTATACGGATGCGGCCCTCGGCCCCCAAGTATTTGCGGGTCGCTGCCACGCGTGCGACGTCATCGGCGAGGGTTTGTCCTCGTTCCGCGACCTTGATTTTGACCGTCCGGCAGGGACCGAACAGATCCAAGATCCCCGGGACATGGTCGACGGGGACGGCGGGAAGTGTGGCGTTGACCGGGATGACCGTGCGAACCCGGTCGGCTCTCGCCGTCGATGGGCCCCAGCCTTGGTCAAGTGTGGCGCGCAGCCATTCGACGGCTTCGGCATCGTCGTATTCGGTGAAGGGCGCGAACTCGGCCCACCCGCGCGGGCCGCGAACCAGCGCCGTTTCTCGCACGCTCACACCGCGGAAAGTGGCCTTCATGGGCAACGCCACGACTCGCAGTTCGGCCAACACTTCACTCACGCTGGGAAAGCTCATGTCACAAACCTAGTCCGCCCTCGGTAACCTTGAGCCATGACCACAGTCAGCGATATTTTCGACCCCAACGAATGGCGCATCGCGCCCGGTGCAGAGAACTTCACCGACGTGACGTACCACCACGCGGTCAGCGGCGGGATAGCCCGCATCGCATTTAACCGACCCGAGGTTCGCAACGCGTTTCGCCCGCACACCGTCGATGAACTGTACCGAGCGTTGGACGATGCCCGGCTGAATTCCACGATCGGGGTCATCCTCATCACCGGTAACGGCCCCTCGGCCAAGGACGGCGGTTGGGCGTTTTGTTCCGGTGGGGACCAGCGCATCCGTGGCCGCGACGGGTACAAGTACGCCGAGGGCGAGACGTCGGACACCATCGAGGCGGGTCGTGCCGGCCGTTTGCACATCCTCGAGGTTCAACGCCTGATCCGTTTCATGCCCAAGGTCGTTATCGCGGTGATTCCGGGGTGGGCCGCCGGTGGCGGACACTCGCTGCACGTCGTCTGTGATCTGTCGATCGCCAGCCGCGAACACGCGATGTTTAAGCAGACGGATGCAACCGTCGGGTCGTTTGATGCGGGATATGGCAGCGCCTACTTTGCGCGTCAGGTGGGCCAGAAATTCGCCCGCGAGGTATTCTTCCTCGCCGACGAGTACGACGCACAGCGGGCCTATGACATGGGCGCCGTGAATGCCGTGGTGCCGCATGCCGAACTTGAGTCCACGGCTCTGGCGTGGGCGCGGAGGATTCTGAACCAAAGCCCCACCGCGATTCGCATGCTGAAGTTTGCGTTCAACGCTGTGGATGACGGAATGGTCGGTCAGCAGGTCTTTGCCGGCGAAACGACCCGGTTGGCGTACGGCACGGACGAGGCCGTTGAAGGCCGCGACGCCTTCCTCGGGAAGCGCGAGCCCGACTGGTCGCCGTACCCCTGGCAGGTCTAGCCGCGGTCATGGTCACTGCCGTTCACGCCGTGCGCGCCTCGGATATTTCGGGGCTTGTTGAGGCGGTGACTGCGGCGCTCGCGGGGGGACCCGCGGTGTTCGTCACCGATTCCGGAGTGCTTCCCGACGGCGTCCCGTACGAGGTCGAGGACGGTGTGGCTGCTATCGTGCAGACCAGCGGTTCGACCGGTTCACCTAAAAGGGTTGTTGTGTCCCGGGCCGCGCTGATTGCCTCGGCACAGGCCACGCGTGACGCCGTGGGCGACGGCGACTGGATTCTGGCACTGCCCGCTACCTATGTCGCGGGGCTCATGGTTATTGTCCGGTCGGTGTTGGGCGCGGGCTCCTTGACCGCACTGCCCGCCGGAAATTTCGTCGCCGCAGAATTCCGCGAGGCGGCGGCTCGGGCGGTCGAATCCGGTCGAGGGGCCGTGCTCGGCTCGGTTGTGCCAACCCAATTGACGCGGATTCTTGACGACATCGAGGCGCATCCCGCCGAATGGCGCACGCTGCTGCCCGCACTGCATTTGCTGGTGGGCGGCCAGTCGTTGCCCGGGGCGGAACGCGATCGCGCTGCGCGGGCTGGTCTGACCATCATCCGAACCTATGGTTCCGCGGAGACCGCGGGCGGTGTCGTGTACGACGGCAGGGCGATTGGGGACACCCGAGTGGCCAGCATCGATGGTGTCATCCACGTGGCGGGTCCCACTCTGTCCGACGGGTATCTGGGCGACCCCGCGCGCACGGCCGACGCATTTCCGGTTCTCGACGGGGTGCGGTGGTACCGCACCCAGGACCTGGGGGACGTGTCCGACGGAGTGGTCACCGTCACGGGTCGAGTCGACGACGTGATTGTGACCGGCGGCGTCAAGGTGTCGTTGGGCGAATTGGAATCGTGTCTGCGGGCCATCGATCCGACCGCGGTCGCCACCTGGTTTACCGATCCCACGTGGGGTCAAGTGCCCGCCGTGATGACCGAAAATCCGGTGGACCAGGGCGCCATTCGACAGAGCGTCGAGGATGCATTATCCAAGGCGCACCGCCCGTATCGCTTCCTCACCGGGCCCATTCCGACGCTGGGGTCGGGCAAGCCCGACCGGGCCGCTATCCACGAACTGGCCGAACGACTCACGGAATAGACTCGCAGAGTGTCAACACGGAAAACTCATCCCACGAAAAAGTCGGGCGGTCGCCCGGGCTCGCATCCTCGTTCGGGGTCACCCCGCACGTCACGACCCCAGCCCGTTGCGCCGCACCGCGCCACGGTGGGGGACTGGATCCGCGCCGCGCGCCCCGCGACTCTGGGGTTGGCGTTCGCACCCGTCGCGCTGGGGATTGGTGTCGCGGAATTCGCGATGGATTTCACCGATGAACCGTTCCTGCAGCCGCGCCCCATCGCGCTGTCGGTGTTGGCCATCCTCATTGCATTTTTCCTGCAAATCGGTGTGAACTTCGCCAACGATTATTCGGATGGAATTCGCGGAACCGACGCGCATCGTGTGGGTCCCGCACGGCTCGTGGGGTCGCGTGCCGCCACACCCGGCCGTGTGCTGCGCGTTGCGTTGGGATTCTTTGCCGCCGCAGGTGCCGCGGGAATTGCGGTCGCCGTCATCACGGGGTACTGGTGGATCATCGCGGTGGGTGCCGTGTCAATCGTCGCCGCCTGGTTTTACACGGGGGGCAAGCGCCCCTACGGCTATCACGCACTGGGCGAGGTCGTCGTGTTTGTGTTCTTTGGGCTGGTCGCGACCGCGGGCACGGCCTATATTCTGACCGGCGAGATCTGGTGGGACAGCGTGCTGTTGGGGGTGGCCCAGGGCTTCTTTGCCATGGCCGTGCTGTTGATCAACAACAATCGTGACCGCGAGACCGATATCGCGTCGGGCAAACGCACCCTGTCGGTGAGGGTCGGTCCCGGTTTTTCTCGGGCTCTGTTCGCCATCTTTATGGCCGTACCGTACGTGATCCTCGGGTACTTCTCGCTGCTATTTTTCCTTGCGCCGTTTGTGTTCATGACGCTGTTCGTTGCGATTCCCACGGTGCTGATCGGCACCATGGCGGCGAGCCCCAAGGACTACGTGTTGGCGTTGAAGCTGTCGGTTGTCACCAGCTTGTTGTTCGCGGTCGGTCTGGCCGCGGCGGTGTCGTTCTAGTTAGTCGTTCTCGTTAGTCGTCGGCGGACTGCGCGGCGATCTGCGCGTCCTCGTGTGCGGTGTCCGCGTCGACGACGGGCTTGGTCACGCGATTCTGAATCGACGCGGCGGCTCGCTGGCGCATTCCGCCGAGGAAAATGACGGACAATGCCAGAGCAATTCCCGTGGCGAAAACCGCACCCAGAACCCAGTCGAATCCGATGATCAGCAGGATGGCCAACGCGGCGAGGAAGATTCCGAGGCGCACAGCGCTATAGACGACGAGATGTTTCACTCTCTCATCGTAAAGCGTGGACGGCTCTGGGTAGACTCGAAATGTGACCAGATTTATCGTTATTGGAGTGGTGGCGGTCATTGCCGTCATGATCTTCGCACTCGTCGACATCGCCATGTCGAAAGAGTCGCAACTTCGCGTGCTGAACCGCCCCGTCTGGATCATGCTGGTCGTTGTCATGCCGGGCCTCGGCGCAATCCTGTGGTTCGTTATCGGCAAATCTCGCGGTCGCGCGACTCCGACGGCGCCGATGGGCCCCGACGATGATGACGAATTCGTGCGCAATCTGGGCAAGGAAACCGTCGACGAACGGATTCGCCGTTTAGAAGAAGAACTGCGCGAACTTGACTCCGAATTCGAGGCGCCCGCGTCCGATTCCTCCGACGAACCTCGCTCCGACGACCACTCGGGTTCCGTCGATGCCGATGCCGATGCCGATGGCGATGGCGATGGCGATGGCGCCCAGCCCTCGGGCGACGGACACCCCGAGTCGCGATGACCGACATGGTTCCGTCGACCCGCTGGTCCTTCGAATTTCTTGCCCGACTGATTACCCGCGGCATCACCGATGTCGTGATGAGCCCGGGTTCGCGCTCGCAATCCTTGGCGCTGGCGGCAGCCCAATTCGAGGCCGCGGGGTTGCTGAACCTGCATGTCGTCGTCGATGAACGCACCGCCGGGTTTGTGGCATTGGGCCTGTCGATCGAAACAGGACGGCCCGCCGTGGTGGCCTGTACGTCGGGATCCTCGGTGGCAAACCTGCACCCCGCCGTTGTGGAAGCCCACCATGCGGGTGTCCCCATGTTTGTCGTCACCGCGGATCGTCCGCTCGAGGTGCGCACAACGGGCGGCAACCAGACCACCGTTCAGCCGGGAATGTTTGCCGGGGCGGTGGGTGGTGTCTGGGACTTCGATGCCACCGACACGAGCGTCCCCGACCTTGCCATCGGGGTTGCCGACGAGGCGCTGCTGACCGCGCTGACCCAGCGCATTCCGGTGCACATCAACCCACAGTTCCGCGAACCGCTGTCCAGTCCCATCCCCGACGACCTGATTCGTTCGGTGCGACCGGGGACTTTGCCCGCCATCCCCTCCGAGGTCAGCGAACTCAACGTTTTGGCCATGGCGGGAACGGTCGTGGTGGCCGGTGCGGGCGCCGGACCCCGTGCGGAACGATGGGCCCGCGAGCTGGGCGCCCCCCTCATTGCCGAGGTCAACAGTGGCGCACACTACGGCCCGCACCTCGTCGTCAACTATCGCGAGGCGTTGTCGAACCCCGAATTCCGCGACCAGATCACGTCGGTCATCGTCGTGGGCCGACCCACGCTGTCCCGCGCGGTTGACGTTTTGTGCCAGTCCGAGGACGTCGATGTCATCATCGTGCGCGGTCCCGAAGCGTTCCCGTATCGACCCCGTCCCGGCGTGCTCGTTGTCGACCACATCGTGACCTCGGGTGATTCCGATGACCTGTCGCGGCAGTGGGCGTTGCCGTGGGCCCGCCGTTCGCGCGTCGCCCTGGACCAGGCCTTCCCCGACGTCACCGTCGACATCGAGGCGTCGCAATCGGATGACCACAAAATTCGTTCGCAGTTCGCCCGCACCGAAATGGGCGTCCAACGCGAGACGGTGTCCGCAGAGATGCTGGTGCGAGCCGTGTGGGATGTCACGTGGCCGCACGACCGTGTGGTGTTTGGCGCATCGTCGTTGGTTCGCGTGGCCGACGCATCGGTTCCCGGCAAGCCGCTCAAGGTCATCGCCAACCGGGGGCTGAACGGCATCGACGGAACAATCGCTACCGCCATCGGTGTGGCCCGCGCCTCGCAGCGTGCGACCGACATCGATGCCCACGGTGTGACCCGAGTGGTGCTGGGCGACCTTGCCGCCGTATACGACGCGGGGTCGCTGGTTGCGGGCACGGGACGAATTCAGGTCATCGTGGGTAACAACCACGGTGGACGCATTTTTGAGGACCTCGAGGTCGCCAAATCCGCCGGGGCCGAGGTCTTCGAGCGGGTCATGATTACCCCGCAGTCCATCAACTTTGAGCAGTTGGCCGGCGCCTACGGGTGGGCCTATCGCCGTGTGACCACGCGCGGTTCACTGACCGAAGCCCTGTCGATCACCACGGGTCCCGTACTGATCGAGGTCGACCTGCCGCACGCACCCGTCAGCGGGATTTAGTCCCCGAGGCTTGACCGAATCGGGCGGAACTTCAGTTCGGTTTCCGCAAATTCGCTTTCCGGGTTCGACCCCGCGACGATTCCCGCCCCGGCGTGCGCGATGATTCCGCCGTCATTCCACTGGGCACAGCGCAGGGCAATCGCAAACTCGCCGTTACCGGCACCGTCGATCCAGCCGACGGGTCCCGCATAGCGTTCGCGAGGAAAGACCTCGACCTCGTCGATGGTCGCCAAGGCGCGGTCCAACGGCACGCCCGCAACCGCCGCCGTGGGGTGCAATGAATCGATGATCGACAGGATCGACGTGTTGTCGCGCAGGATTCCCTCGATATCACTGGCCAGGTGCCACAGGTTCGACAGTCGCAGCGTGAAGGGGCGCAGCGCTCCGACGACGGATCGGCAGTGCCGTGCGAACACCGTCACGACGGACTGCACGGCAAAAGCGTGCTCGTCCAAATCCTTGGGGCTCGCGGCGAGTGCTCGGGCGGCTTCGGCGTCCCGTGTCGGGTCGATTCCTCGGGCCGCACTGCCGGCCAGCACTCGGGCGCTGACACGTCGGTCCCGCACCCGAACGAGCGTTTCGGGCGATGCGCCCCACAGCCCCTCGACGGCAAAAATGTGGGTGCCGGGGTACTCGGCGGTCAGTGTCGCCAGCGGCGTGCGTTCGTCACCCAGGGCGGTCACCGACCCCATGATGGCGCGGGCCACCACAACCTTCCCGAATTCCTCGTCTAGCCGGTTCACGGCGATATCGACGCGTTCGCGGAAAACCGACTGGCGCGGTTCCCATTCGACGACGGGGGCGGCACCCAAGGCGCGGCGCTGGGGTTCCGGTGCGCCGGAACCGAGGCTGATGATCGTGACGTCGCGTCCGCGGCGCACGATGGTGGTTCGGGGAACGATGAGCCGGGCCTCGCCGCTCGGGTTAAATTCCGCGGTGCCGAACGCCATCAATTGCGATCGATGCCGGCGATCGACGCTGTTCAGCAGGGAATTCCACTGTTCGTTCAGTTGCGCGCACCGGTCGAGCCCCTCCGCGACAAAGCGGGAATGGGCCCCGAGTCCCACAATTTCGGTGTCACCGTGCCGGTAATACAGGGGTGCGGCAGGGGAAGCGTTTTCCAGCAACGAACCCAATCGGGCACTGGGCACAGTGTCGATGGTCACGGGTGTACGGCGAGAAACGGTCACCGTATCAGGCTACGCCCGACGGGCATAGACTACTAATTGTGACGAGCGCTGATATGGAAAAAGATCCCGCACAGGTCGCCGCAATGTTCGATGTTGTGGCTCCTGGGTACGACCGCACGAATGCCGTTCTCTCGATGGGTACCAGCGCCCTGTGGCGTATCGCCATGGTGAAGGCTCTCGGCGCGGGCCCCGGTGACCGCGTGTTGGACATCGCCGCTGGGACGGGAACGTCGTCGGCGGCCATTGCGCGTCGCGGCGCCGTCGTCACCGCACTTGACTTCTCGGCCGGCATGGTTGCCGAGGGCCGTGTCCGTCACCCCGAACTGACGTTCATCGAGGGGGATGCCGAAAAACTTCCGTTCGAAGACAACAGCTTCGACGCCGTGACCATCTCGTTTGGGCTGCGCAACGTCAATCAGCCCCGTCAGGCGCTCGCCGAAATGTTCCGCGTTTTGCGTCCGGGCGGACGACTGGTGGTCTGTGAATTCACCACCCCGCCGGTGGGCTTTGTTCGCGCGGGCTACGAGGCCTACCTGCAGAAGGTGATGCCGATCCTCGCCAAAATTTCCAGCACTAATCCCGCCGCGTACACCTACCTGTTCGAGTCGATTCGCAACTGGCCACGCCAGGCCGTTCTCGCCTCGTGGATTCAGGACGCCGGATTCGAATCGGTGGGGTACCGAAACCTGACCGCGGGCGTTGTTGCGCTGCACCGTGGCACCAAACCGGAAGCAGAGTAGCCCGTGAGTAAAGCAGCCGGAATCGCCAAATCGTTTGGCCTGTCCGCCGCACTGACGGCCTCTGCGGACGAACGGGAATTGTTGGCATGGCTGGACACATCCTTGGCGTCGATCGAGGCGGGGCTGGACAAGAACCTGCACTACGCGGATCGACTGGCCGACACGACCGCTCGCTATCTGTTGGGCGCCGGCGGCAAGCGTATTCGTCCGCTCTTGACACTGTTGACCGCCGAGTACGGCGACCGTTCGGATCCCCGCATTGCACTGTCGGCTGAGGTCGTCGAAATGATTCACCTGGCGACCCTGTATCACGATGACGTGATGGACGACGCCGACCTGCGCCGTGGCGCAGCGGCAGCCCACACGGTCTGGGGTAACAGCATCGCCATCCTCACCGGTGACCTGTTGTTTGCGCGCGCCAGCGTGCTGGCCTCGGAACTGGGCGACGAAATTCTGAGGCTGCAGGCCCGCACTTTTGAGCGCCTGTGCATGGGTCAGCTGCACGAAACCACGGGCCCCGGACCCGAGGACAATCCGGTCGAGCACTACATTCAGGTGCTGGCGGACAAGACCGGTTCGTTGATTTCGGCCAGCGCCCAGCTGGGAGTTCTCAGCTCGAATGGACCCCGCGAGTACCTTGCGCCACTGGTGACCTTTGGTGAAAAAATCGGCGTTGCCTTCCAGCTCATCGACGACGTCATCGATCTGAACGGAGACAAGACGGGCAAGCCCAAGGGGACCGATGTCCGCAACGGCGTCAACACCCTGCCAATCCTGGGCTTGCGTGCCGCCACCGATCCCGAATCGGTTGCCCTCGCGGCCGAATTGGATGCGGCTCTCGCGTCACCGGAAACCGCGGATTTCGACTCGATCATCGACCGCATCAAGGCCAGCCGCCACACCGCCGACACCGTCGCCACTGCCGAGCGTTGGGGTGCCGAAGCCGTCGCCGCTCTGGACCAGCTGCCTGACACTCTTCCCACCCGCGCCCTTCGCCGCTTTGCGGATCGGGTGCTCCACCGCGAACTGTAGGACTACATGAAACTTCGTCTCGCAATTGTTGGTGCCGGCCCCGCCGGAATTTACGCCGCGGATATCCTGCAAAAGCAGGAACGTTCGTTCGATGTGTCGATTGACCTGTTCGACCGACTCCCCGCGCCCTACGGATTGGTCCGATACGGCGTCGCCCCCGATCACCCCCGCATCAAGGGCATCATCAACGCATTGCGCGAGGTCCTCGATTCCGGCGTGGTTCGCGTGTTCGGCAACGTGAATTTCGGCACCGACATCACATTGGACGACCTGAAGAAGCACTACAACGCCGTTATTTTTTCGACGGGCGCCATCAAGGATGCGCCGTTGGATATCCCCGGAATCGAACTGGACGGCAGCTATGGCGCCGCCGATTTCGTGTCCTGGTATGACGGTCACCCTGATGTTTCGCGTGAATGGCCGCTGACCGCCTCGTCGGTTGCGGTGATGGGCAACGGCAATGTCGCACTCGATGTGGCCCGCATGCTGGCCAAGCATGCCAATGATTTGTTGCCCACCGAAATCCCCGACAACGTGTACTCGGGGCTGGCCGCATCGCCGGTCACCGACGTCCACGTGTTCGGTCGCCGCGGGCCGATGCAGGTCAAGTTCAGTCCTCTGGAACTGCGCGAACTGGGCGAAATGCGGGACGTGGACATGATCGTCCACGACGAAGACTTCCAATACGACGACGCTGCTCGGGCCGCGATTGCGGGCAACAAGCAGGTCTTTGTTATCGACAAGATTTTTTCGCAGTGGCGCGAGCGTGCCACGGGCGAGGCCAGCCGCAGGGTGCACCTGCACTTCTTTGCCCAGCCGGTCGAGCTCGTCGGCGAGGACGGACGTGTGTCGTCATTCCGTTTCGAACGCACCGAGTCGGATGGCGAGGGTGGCGTTCGCGGCACCGGCGAAATTCGTGAGGTCGACGTGCAGGCCTTCTATCGCGCGGTCGGATATTTCGGTTCCGAACTCGACGGGATTCCCTTCGACGAACTGCGTGGTGTGATTCCCAACCACGAGGGCCAGGTGCTGGGTGCCGACGGTTCGATCATGCCCGGTGTCTATGCGACCGGCTGGATCAAGCGCGGCCCCATCGGACTGATCGGTCACACCAAGTCCGATGCCATGGAAACCGTGTCCCACGTTGTCAACGACGCCGCATCATGGTGGAGCCCTGCGCATCCCGAGGAATCCGCTGTCGTTGAATTGCTGGAATCGCGCGGTGTGCCGTTCACCGACCTCGACGGCTGGCACCGCCTCGATTCGCACGAGAAGGCATTGGGCGAGGCCGTTGGTCGCGAACGCATCAAGGTCGTCGACCGCGGCGAAATGACGGCGATTTCCCGCGATTCCTAGGCGCTAATGAACCGTTGCGGTCAGCCTCGCC
>JBEEON010000031.1:0-7459 GCA_041191625.1 Actinomycetota bacterium
TTCCGCATCCTCGGGCTCGAGTTCTGGGGTCACGATGTCCAACCACTCGTCGAGAGTGTTCCGGGAAATCGATCGCAGGTTCGCGTTGATAAATCCCGAGGCACGGGGCGTGACCTTTTTAGCGATGTCGACCCACTCGTTCACCACGTGCGAGGGAGCGTGTCGGATGAGGAGTTCATATGCCGCCAAGCGCAGAATGTCGAGGACTCTCCCGTCGATTTGGCTGATGCTCTTGTTGGTCGAGTACCAGATGATGACATCCAGCTGACCCTGCAACCGATGAGAACCATAGACGAGATCGGTGGCCAGCGCGGCATCCCTGGCATCGAGTTTGGCCTTGCGGATCGCGGGCGGCAAAGCAAGATTTGAGTAGGCGTCATCGGCCCGGATTTGTTCGGAAACCGCTACAGCGACGCGACGTGCACTGGTCATGCGAACCTCACACTTTCGCGAACGCCCCGAGCCCAATCCGATGCCGACATGACACTCTTTCCTGCGGGTTTCACCCGCGTCAATTCGACAGTTCCACTGCCACAGTGGACGAGAACTCGGCCGTCGACAAAGACGACGGTGCCGGGCGGACCGTCCTGATCGGGTCCCTTCCGGCAGCGATTCACTCCAAATGTGGCGTCGCCCCAGTGCGTGAAGGCACCAGGTTCATCGGTGGCACCGCGCACAAGGGACACCACATCACCCGCAGGCAATGCCCAGTCGATGAGACCGTCGGATCGCGTGAGCTTGTGCGCGTACGTTCCGTCACCCACCTGATCTGTAAACGTGGCGGTATCGGAGACCACAGTGCGCGCCACACGCACGAGCTCCGGTGCGGTGGCCAGCGAGATCTGTTCGAGCGCTTCGGAGGCCGTGGCCTCCGCATCGAGAGGGTATTCCGATGCCCATGCCACAGGCCCGGCATCCAGTTCTTCGACAAGTCGGAAGATACTGACACCAATCGTGTCGGCTCCGGCCATGATGGCACGTTGCACGGGAGCCGCGCCTCGCCATTCGGGGAGTGTCGAAAAGTGCACGTTCAACCAGCCGTGTGTGGGCATTTCGAGCACGGATTGGGGAATCAACGCGCCATATGCGACCACGAGGCCGATTTCAGCGGGAGGAAGCGTGACGTCCTTCAGAGTGTTTGCCTTGATGACGGAAATTCCGTGTCGTTCAGCACACAGCGCCACGGGGGTGGGAGTGATGACACGTTTGCGTCCGACGGGTGCGTCCTCCCGAGTGAGAACTGCGACGACGTTCACACCCGACCCGATGAGAGCTTCAAGGTACGGTACAGCGACCTGCGGGCTGCCGGCGAATACTGCGGAAAAAGTCATCGGTCTATTGTTTCAGGATTCGTCGAAGGAATCGAACGCCGACATGTCGTCGCATCGAAGCCTGATCGTGGTCTTTGACGCGGAAACAATGTACCCGCGAATGAGCGTGACGACCTCGCGATGATGTTTGAGGTCGCACAGGACAATAATTCTGTGGCCTTCGGCTGCCGAAATGGGGCCGAGGATTGTGCGAGCGTGCGGCGCAATAAGTTCGCGCAGGGCCGTGATTTCGGCAATGCTTCCCGTAACCGTCAGAGTGCGGTTGGCCGGGGGGAAGCCCAATGCACGTCGTTCCCGAAGTTCGTCCTCGATGATGCGCTCCCACATTCCGGTCGCAAACAATGCACCAAATCCGCCAGTGACGTGCGACAACAACACTTCACCGTCGTCGGCGACGAGTGCCGCAGCCGAGCTCCACCAACGAACACAGTTTTCGGTGGTGCGCAACGAGGGATTCTGCAGTTCGCGGTCGGCGTCCAGGATGACGACCGCCCCATAGCCTCCCGCCACAATCGGTTCGGCACCACGAGTCGCCACGACCAGCGACGGCTTTGCCGCGATTTCCAGATGGCGGTGATTCGCATCGGCGATCATCACGTTGACGCCGGGAAATGCTTTGCCGAGTTCCAGAGCCGTGCGTTCCGAGCCGTTGCCCGACGGAATCCACCGGCGGCCGTGACACGATGCACACTCGTAGGAAACATGCGTATGACCGCATACGCGACAGCTGGGCGCACCCGAGCGTTTCGCGGCAAGGATCGACGAACATCGCACGCACCGGAATGTCGATTGGCACTGTGCACACAGAATTTGAGGGGTGAAACCGGGGCGGGCCACCAGTACCAGTACCGGGCGCGTGGCTACAGTTTCTTTGATGCGGCGCCACACAGCGGATGGGATTCGGGTGTTGGCTGCTGCAGAATCGGCGGAATCGTTTGCGAGGACAATCCGGGGCCTCTCGGGCTGATGCGGATCGTTTTCGGCGAAACCCAGGTCGCGGTATCGGGCAGTCTCGACCGAGGGCGCATAGCCCGCGAACAACAGTTCCCCTCCTTCGAACTCGTTGCGAAGTACCGCCACATCTCGCGCATTCACATATGGCGCAATTTGTTCCACATGAAGAGGGTCGGAGTCATCGACCACCACAATCAATCCCACGTCCTCAACAGGGGCGAACACCGCACTGCGCGTCCCGACGATGATTCGTGCGGAGCCTGACAGCACCTCGAGGTACCGTGCGTAGCGTTCCGACGGCGTTCCCGAGGAATCCCATCGGACCGTAGGCGCAACTCCGCCCACGGCACGCATCATCAGTTCGAGATCACGCCAATCAGGCACCACAACGATTGCCGTCTTGCCCTCTTCGATGACCCGGCGAACTCGACCAGCGATCATGGTGAAGCCGCGACGGGTGACATGTTCAGCAGCGCCATCCACACCAGAATCGAGAGCCAACACGCGGCGCACACCGGATCCCGTTGTCGTCAACGACTGCGGGGAAATGGTCGCCTGTTTGTCGATTCTCACCGCCCGTTTCGGGATCACAGAACGCAACACATCGGTGGCGTTACCACCGTTCCGGTCAGCGACCGCGCGGACCAGTCGCCATAAATTCGGCGTGAGAACAGGTGTGGTGCCACAGACGTCTTCGACCTCGGCGAGTGTAGTGCCCGATTCAGACGAACCCGCCAGCTCCACCACAAATGCGTCCACGATACGAGTACCGCGCCCGAGGGGAACCTTTACCCGCGCGCCCACAACGAGTTGGCCGGTGAGCCGAGGGGGAATCGCGTAGTCCAAAAGCCGATCGAGTCGCGGAATTGGCGAATCGACCAGCACCCGGGCCACCGCGGGCATGACTGTTAGACCTCGGTCAGGCGGGCCACTGCGGCCTTCAGTGCGTCAACACGATCGGTGTTTTCCCACGTGAAATTCTCGTCGTCACGGCCGAAGTGACCGTACGTGGATGTCTGCAGGTAGTTTCGGTTCAACAAATCCAGGTCGTTGATGATGGCCAGAGGGCGAAGATCAAAGACCTCGACCAGTGCCGCACTGATGACGTCAGGGTCGACGGTGTGGGTGCCGAACGTCTCGACGTACACACCGACGGGTCGTGCCTGTCCAATTGCGTACGCTACCTGGACCTCCAAGCGCGATGCCAGACCGGCGGCGACAGCGTTCTTCGCCACCCAACGCATGGCGTACGCCGCGCTGCGGTCGACCTTGGACGGGTCCTTGCCCGAGAAGGCACCGCCACCGTGACGAGCGGCACCGCCATAGGTGTCCACGATGATCTTGCGGCCCGTCAAACCCGCATCGGATCCCGGACCACCGTGAATGAACGAACCGCTGGGATTGATGATGAGGTTGACCGAACCGGAGTCGAGCTCGGTCAGCGCGAGCACAGGACGAATCACGTGCTCGGTTACATCCGCAGCAATGCGCTGCTGGGTCAGCTCTGTGCCGTCAACGAATTCGGCGTGCTGGGTCGAGATCACCACGGTGTCAACCGCCACGGGGACATCGCCGTCATACGCAATGGTGACCTGAGTTTTTCCATCGGGACGGAGGTACGACAACGTGCCGTTCTTTCGAACCGTCTCGAGGCGCTCGGCGAGGCGATGAGCCAACCAGATCGACACCGGAATCAGCTGCGGGGTCTCGGAGCAGGCGTAGCCGAACATGAGTCCCTGGTCCCCCGCACCCTGCGCATCGAGCGGGTCGGTCGAGCCCTCGCGGGTTTCCTTGGACACCGACACTGTTCCCCCGATCTCGGGAGCCTGTGCACCAATCGACAGCATGATGCCGCACGCGTCAGCGTCGAAACCCGCCTCGGCGGAGTCATAGCCAATACGTCGGATAACACCACGGACTACCTCGGCAATATCGACATACGTTTCTGTGGTGACCTCACCGGCGACATGAATCAGACCGGCAGATGCCAAAGTTTCCACGGCGACACGTGCCGACTTGTCCTCGCGAAGCATTTCATCGAGGATTGCGTCCGAGATCTGGTCGCAGACCTTGTCGGGGTGTCCGCTGGTCACGGATTCGCTGGTGAAATACTGCAGGTTCGTCATTGCTGTGTCGCTTTCCATCGGCTGATGTGGTCGAGAATAGCGTGAGCCACCGACGTCTTACTGCCCGCGGTTTCGTGAATCATCACACCATCTCTGTTGTACAAACTTACGTGAGTTTCTGCGGTGCCAAAAACCGAATCGGCGCCCACAGAATTTGCCACCAAAATGTCGGCGCGTTTACGCACAGCCTTCGCGCTCGCATATTCGTGGAAACGCTCGGAATCGGTCTCAGCCGCAAAGCCGACGATGAACCGCCCCTCGGGTCGAGCCGTCAGGTCGGCCAAAATATCGGGATTTTCCACCAGAGTGATGGTGGGAACACCGCCCGATTTCTTTAACTTTTCTGACGACACCGTCTCGGCCCGGTAGTCCGCTACCGCGGCGGCCATAATGACGACCTGTGCGTCCCGTGCCGCGTCCAGTACGGCGTCGTGCATCTGCTGCGCGGTCTCGACACGAATACACGTCATGCCGGCGGGAATCTCGGTCTCAACCGTCCCCACAATCATCGTCACACGTGCGCCACGTTGCGCAGCCGCGCGGGCCAGTGCGAAGCCCTGAATCCCCGTGGAACGGTTCCCGATGAACCGAACAGGATCCAGTGGCTCACGGGTTCCACCGACGGTAATCACTACGGACACTCCCGACAAGTCGTCGGGAATCAGTGCGGACTCCACCGCGTCCACGATCTGTGAGGGCTCTTCGAGACGCCCAATTCCAGTGTCGGCCCCCGTCAAACGGCCCACTGCGGGTCCCACGATCCGAACACCGCGGTCACGCAACACAGCGACATTTGCGACCGTTGCCGAGTTCTCCCACATCTCCGTGTGCATAGCGGGTGCAACCACGAGAGGAGCACGCGACGCAAGAACGGAGGTCAACAGCAGCGAATCGGCACGACCCGTCGCCAACGCAGACAGAGTGTTTGCAGTCGCCGGAGCGATCAGGATCACGTCAGCAGACTGACCCAGCGCAACGTGCCGAACCTCGGCGACACCGTCAAAAATGGTGTCGTACACCGGATTACGACTGATGGCTTCAAGAGTCGCACGACCAATAAAATTCAGCGCCGACTCTGTGGGAACGACATGGACATCCCAGCCGCGGGTCACCAAATCACGAATAACGGAAACTACCTTGTAGGCGGCAATGCCACCGGTCAACCCCACGACAACACGTGGGTGACGTTCCGTCATGACTACTGTTCGGGAGCGAACTCTACGAGGCCCTCGTTGATCTCGCGCAAGGCGATGGTCAACGGCTTCTCGTCGATGGTCGATTCCACCAGCGGACCGGCGGTGTGGATGGTTCCCTCGGAACGCTCGGTGTAGTACTCGTTGATCTGACGGGCGCGCTTAGCAGCAACAATGACGAGCTGGTACTTCGAGTCAACACGGTCCAGCAGTTCGTCGATGGGGGGCTCGATAATTCCCTTGTTGTGGCTCACAGGTTAACCTCGTCTTTTCGATTGGTGTTCGGTCATCAATTCTACGACAGCTTGAGCCGCATCGTCGACAACATCGTTGACGATCACCACATCAAACTCGTGCTGGGCCGCAAATTCTGCCTCGGCGGTCTGCAAACGACGCAACTGTTCGGCTTCGTCCTCGGTCCCGCGACCCTTCAGCCTGCGCACGAGCTCATCCCAGCTGGGCGGGGCAAGGAACACGAGCACAGCTTCGGGCATCGCACGCTTCACCAGGCGCGCGCCTTGGATATCAATTTCCAAAATCACGCTCTGGCCTCGGCCGATAGCGTCAAGGATGGGTTGACGAGGTGTGCCGTAACGGTTCACACCGTGCACGAGCGCCCATTCGAGCATCTCGCCGCGCTCAATCAGCTGGTCAAACTCGGCGTTGCTGACAAAGTAATAGTGCACGCCATCCACTTCGCCGGTCCGCGGTTGACGCGTCGTCGCCGAAACGCTGAAATGCAGGTCGGGATGCTGTTCGCGGATACGCGCCAGCACCGTACCCTTACCCACGGCAGTGGGACCAGCAACAACAATGAGTCGCCCCGTAGGAATGTCGGTGCCGGAAGCGTGGACGCGGTTTCGCAACCATTCCCCCACGGTCTCAATTTGGCGGATACCCAGACCTCCCAGACGCTTGCGCGACGACACCCCTAACGTTGCAAGAATCGCTTCACAGCGGTCCGGGCCGATGCCCCGAAACGACTGGATAAATTCCGGCATACGCAGACTGGCCTCGATGGATTCCGGGTCATCCCACGCGGTGCGCGCGACCTCGAGCGGGTTTCGGGCACCGGAGTTAATGGCGTTCTTGACCTCGGCGCGAGCCTGACGGCGTTCAACCGCAATACGTCCTGCAGCGGCGGGATCAATCACGACAGTGCCGCCTCGTCCCGTGCACTGCGCACACGATCACGCATAGTGATGGGGTCGCCCGCCAAAACGGAGCGTGAAACGGACGGGATTACCCACGGAGCGAGATCACCGTAGATTGCGGCGATATCGCGAAGCACAGCGCCCTGGTATCCGAAACCCGGAGCGAGAATCAGAGTTCCCGCAAGGCTGGCCGGATCAATATCGAAATCGGTCAACGACACCGTCGCACCGATCACCAGTCCCACCGGGCCGGGTACGGATCCCGCATTGCGAGCAACCGCCTGTTGCGCGATGGAGTTGGCCACCGAGGTCTCCCCCAGCTGCGCCTGCTGCTGGGCCACACCCTCGGGGTTCGAGGTCGCCGCGAGGACGAAAACGACGGCACCGGATTCTTCGGCCCGATCGATCATGGGACTCAGGGAACCGAGCCCCTGATAGGGGTTAGCCGTGACGGCCTCGGATTGCAGCGAGCCTTCGCCCAACCATGCACGGCTGTACGCATCGACCGTGGAGCCGACATCGCCACGTTTGGCATCCGCAATGACGGCAATGCCCGCGTCGTGTGCCGCAAGAATTACGTCCTCCAGTGCCGCGAAACCTGCGGAACCGAAGCGCTCAAAGAACGCGACCTGCGGCTTCACAATGCCGACCTCGCCAGCACACGCGTCGATCGCCAGCAACCCGAAGTCACGGACACCCGC
>JBEEON010000032.1:0-5250 GCA_041191625.1 Actinomycetota bacterium
CCGTATGGCGACCGCCCTCAGCGTGACGGTGAACGACGTCCGTTCAACTCGGATCGCCCTCAGCGCGACGGTGAACGACGTCCCTTTAACGGTGGTGGCGAGCGTCGCCCGTATGGCGACCGCCCTCAGCGCGATGGTGAACGTCGTCCGTTTAACTCGGATCGTCCTCAGCGAGATGGCGAGCGTCGCCCTTACGGCGACCGTCCCCAGCGCGATGGTGAACGTCGTCCGTTCAACTCGGATCGCCCTCAGCGAGATGGCGAGCGTCGCCCCTTTAACGGTGGTGGTGAGCGTCGCCCGTATGGCGATCGTCCTCAGCGTGATGGCGAGCGTCGTCCTTACGGTGACCGTCCTCAGCGTGACGGTGAACGACGTCCGTTCAACTCGGATCGCCCTCAGCGCGATTCCGACTACCGTCCCCGATCGTTCTCGGAACGCCCGGCAAACGACGAGTCGCGCCCCTATGGCTCGCGTCCCGAGCGCAACGATGACTTCCGTCCGTCGCGTGATTCCGAGTCGACCCGTAAGCAGGAGCGACACAACGAGCCCGAGCTGGAAGAGCACATCACCGGCACAAACCTCGACAAGAGCGTCAAGCGCGACCTTGGCACACTCAACGAGGACAACTCGCTGATCGTCGCCCGTCACTTGGAAGCCGCGGCCTTCTACCTCGACGAGGACCCCGAGCGCGCCTTGCAGCATGCGCTCGCGGCGAAGCGCCGTGCGTCACGTCTTGCAGTGGTGCGCGAGACAGTAGGTCTCCTGGCCTATGTCACCGAGGACTTCGCGACGGCACTGTCCGAGCTCCGTGCCTTCCAGCGCATCAGCGGTTCAGAGGCGCAGGTAGCCATCATTATCGATTGCCTTCGTGCGCTCGACCGTTCAGAAGATGCGTTGAAGATTGCCCGATCGCTGGACCGCGCCTCGTTGCCCGGTGAAGCTCAGATCGACCTCGCAATTGTCCTGTCCGGTATTCGACTGGACCGTGGCGAAGCAGATCGCGCGTTGGCCGAACTGCAGATTCCCCAGCTTGACCCGACGAAGGCGACCGTGGAGTGCGTTGCACTGTTCGACGCTAACGCCGAAGTCTTGGAGGAACTGGGACGAGTCGACGAGGCCGCTCAGTGGCGCCGTTATGCTCGCCTCACCGAAGCCGCGTATGCTCCCGATGAAACCATGACTGTCGAGACCGAGCGCCTCTTCACCGAGGAAGAGCTCGAAGGCGACGGCGTAAACCTCGACACAATTGATCCCGGCTATGAGCCGCCGGCGAGCGATGATGACGAGTTGGACGAACTCCTCGCAGAAGAGGACGAAGACGACGAGTTTGAGGACGACGATTCGGCAGAAGCAGAAGCAGAAGCAGAAGCAGAAGCAGAAGCAGAAGCAGAAGCAGAAGCAGAAGCAGAAGCAGCCCCTGCGCCCGCTGAGCCCGAGGACAAATAGCCGATGACTCCGCTGAGCGGCACCGATGTCATTTTTGCAGACCTTGATGGAGTGATCTACAAGGGCGCGAATGCGGTGCCGTTCGCTGTGGATGCTTTGGTGTCCGCCACCGCGCATTCTCGCCTCGCGTACATCACCAACAACGCGTCCCGGACACCGGATGCTGTCGCGGAACACCTTCGAGAACTCGGGTTACCCGCCACGGCTGCGGATGTGGTGAATTCGCCGCAGGCCGCGGTGAAGTTGTTGGCGACCCTTGTTCCTGCGGGTGCGTTGATTTTGGTCATTGGTGGCGAGGGCTTGATTTCTGAAGTCCAGAACGCCGGTTTCGCGGTGACCTTCTCGGCTGAAGACAATCCCGCTGCGGTGATTCAAGGCTTTGCCCCCCATCTGGGTTGGTCCGACCTCGCCGAGGCGTCGTTTGCCTTGCACACGGGCATTCCGTGGGTTGCGACGAACACGGACTGGACGATTCCTGTCGCCCGTGGGATTGCCCCGGGTAATGGCACGCTCGTGTCCGCTGTACACCTGGCTGTGGGACGTCTTCCTGTTTTTGCGGGGAAGCCCGAAAAGGCCATCTTCGATTACGCGCGGGAGCGTTTTTCCGCACAAGATCCGTTGGTCATCGGCGACCGGCTGGATACCGACATTCTTGGCGCTAATCGTGCGGGAATGCGTTCGGCGTTGGTATTGACGGGGATCGATCAGGCGAAGCAGGTTTTGGCTGCCGACGAAACCATGCGTCCTACCTACATTCTGGATGACCTTCGCCAACTCGACGCCGAGTACCCCGAGACTCTGTTTGAGGTTGACGGCGATGTAACGTCGGCGAGCGTCGGTGACGCGGTTGTTCGTATGAAGCAGCACGTGGTGCGTGTTGCCCGTGCCGGCGATTCCCCCGTGAACCTGTTGCGCGCCTCGGCCGCATTGATCTATCGCTCGGGGCTGCGCATTTATGGCCTCGACGTTGATCCGACGATATATTCGTAATCATGGATGACGTGACCACATCAGATTTCTCGGACAACTTTTCCGAAGAACTCGACCGTATTGCCGCGGAACCTCTCGCGGAACGCGCGGAGGGTTTCGCTTCGCTCGAGCGTGAACTTCGTCGCCGCCTCGATGACTCGACCCGCTGAGTCCGTTCGCCTCGATCAGGCATTGGTTGAGCGTGGAATCCTCAATTCGCGCACTCGTGCCGCTCGTGCAATTGCTGCGGGCACTGTCAGTATCGATGGTGTGGTTGCGCTCAAGGCGTCGACGCTTGTTTCTGCGTCACAGGTTGTGTCGTGCACAGAGCAGGACCAGTGGGTTTCACGGGCAGCGCTCAAACTGGATTTTGCCGTCCGTGAGTGGAATATCCCGGTCGCCGATGCGACGGTGTTGGATGTTGGGGCATCGACGGGTGGGTTCACTCAGGTTGCGCTCGCCCACGGCGCCCGGCGTGTCATTGCTCTTGATGTGGGGCACGATCAACTGCACGACTCGATTCGTGACGACGACCGTGTGGAGGTCGTCGAGGGTGAGAATGCACGGTATTTGACGGCCGAGCGGTTGGCGGAGCTGTCGGCCGACGCTTCGCAGGTTTCGTTGGTTGTGTCCGATGTCTCGTTCATTTCGTTGACGTTGATCATTCCTGCTCTCGTGCAGAGCGTGGGTGCACAGGCGCGGTTCGTGTTCCTCATCAAACCCCAGTTCGAGGTGGGTCGGTCCGGTATCGATGACGGTATTGTCCGGAATGCCGCAAAACGACAGGCCGCCATTCGTGATGTCGTTGACTGTGCCGTGTCGAACGGCCTGACGGTTTCTGGCCTGGCGTTATCCCCAGTCTCGGGTGAGCACGGAAATATTGAGACAATCCTGTACTGCGATTCCAAGTCTCCGCTCGATGCGCGAGAATGGAGCAAGATTATCGAGTCGATGTAAGGAGGCCGTGGTGACTGTTCGACCGTTTCTTGTCGTTGCTCACACGGGGCGCCCTGAATCTCTCGAGGCTACGCGACTGGCGTGCGAACTTCTTACCGCTGGCGGTGCGACGGTCGTGTGTCTGGATAACCAGCGCGACGAATTCGCTGCGCTCACGTCGGTTGCTCCACTGATCTTGGGCGACGATATCGCCCCCACAGACGTCGAGATGGCCATCATTTTGGGTGGCGACGGCACCATTTTGCGTACCGCTGAAATCATGAGGGGCAGCGCTGCTCCGCTCCTTGGCGTGAACCTGGGGCATGTGGGTTTCCTCGCGGAATTGGAGCCGGAAAACCTTGCCGACACGATCGCTCGTTGCCTTGCCCGTGAATACACGGTCGAAGAACGTATGACGATGGATGTCGATGTGATTCGCGACGGCGAGGTCGTCTATTCGACCTGGGCGTTGAACGAAGCCAGCGTGGAAAAAACGGCGCGTGAACGCATGATCGAGGTCGTTATCTCGATCGATTCCCGGCCCTTGTCGACGTTTGGGTGTGACGGGGTGCTGATGGCGACACCTACGGGCTCGACTGCGTATTCTTTCTCTGCCGGTGGCCCGGTGGTGTGGCCAGAGGTCGAGGCCCTCATCATGGTGCCGCTGTCCGCGCACGCACTGTTTGCCCGTCCGTTTGTGGTCGGCCCGAATTCGACCTTGGAAGTCGAACTGTTGACCCGTACGGCGGCCTCTGGCGTGCTGTGGTGCGACGGTCGACGCACGTTCGATTTGGTCCCAGGGTCCCGTGTGATTGCCCGTCGGTCTGGTGTGCCGGTCCGTTTGGCGCACATCCACGATGGGCCTTTCACGGATCGTCTGGTGAAAAAGTTCTCACTCCCCGTGACGGGGTGGCGTGGTGGAGCAGAATCCCGTGATTAATGAAATCTTTATTCGGGACCTGGGGGTCATCAGCTCCGCCCGAATGACCTTCACCCCGGGTTTCACTGCAGTTACTGGTGAAACGGGTGCGGGTAAAACGATGGTCGTGTCCGCTCTCGGTTTGTTGCTGGGGGATCGAGCCGATTCCGCTGTGGTTAGGGCGGGCTCTGAGCGCGCCAGTGTCGAGGGTTTCTGGTCGGTTACCGACCCGGTCGTTGCCGATTCCGTTGCCGAACTTGGTGGCTCGGTGGACGACGGCGAGGTGATCACGTCCCGTGTGGTCAGCGTCGAGGGACGTTCCCGCGCGTCCGTCGGTGGCGCCGCGGTCCCGATCGGAGCCTTGGGCGAGTTCGGTTCGACGCTGGTGGCAATTCACGGTCAGAGTGACCAAATACGCCTGAAGTCTGCTTCGGCACAGCGTGACGCGCTCGACCGTTTCGCTGGGGTGTCAGTGACGCAACCCCTCGGGGAATTCCGCGAACTTTTTGACCAATGGAATGTCGCGGTGAAACGCCAAGCCGAACTCGTCAGGGACGCCGCCGTTCGAGCGTTGGAAGCGGAGTCTTTGCGCGAGGCCGTCACCGAAATCGAGGCTGTAGCGCCCGTTGCGGGGGAGGACCAGCGACTCAAAGAGATTGCGGAACGTCTGGCGAACGCCGACGACCTGCGTCGCGCCGCGCACGAGGCGCACGAGGCTCTTAGTTCTGAATCGGGCTCGGCCGACGCAATCGGCCTCATTGAATCTGCTCGACGTTCCCTGGAGCGTGTGGCGCCGTCTGACCCCGCAGTTGAGACCCTGGTGACGTTGCTGTCCGAGGCGTCGATTGTGGCGCGTGAGGCCGCACAGGGAGTCTCTGCGTATGCTGCCGGGCTAGAGGTGGACGGCGGTGACCTCGCGGAAATTCAGGAACGTGCCGCCGCGGTTGCTGCAATCGTCCGTAAATACGGTCCCACTCTCG
>JBEEON010000033.1:0-10634 GCA_041191625.1 Actinomycetota bacterium
ACCGCGGGTCCCGTCCCCGCCGACGAGCTGGCCTCGCGTCGCGTCGCTCTACAGCGTGCCGGGATTTCGGTTGTGTCACTCGACAAGTTCCCTCGACTGATTGACTACGTGGTCCCCACTCGGGTGCGCATCGCCGACGCTCAGCGCGTGCGTTTGGGAGCACACCTTGCGGCGGGCACCACGATCATGCACGAAGGTTTCGTGAACTTCAACGCCGGCACTTTGGGTGAATCGATGGTCGAGGGCCGCATCTCTCAGGGCGTGGTGGTCGACAACGGAAGCGACATCGGTGGTGGCGCGTCGATCATGGGCACGCTCTCGGGCGGCGGCACAGAACGCGTTTCCATCGGAAAGCGTTGCCTGTTGGGCGCCAACTCGGGGCTGGGAATTTCGTTGGGCGATGACTGCATCGTCGAGGCTGGCCTCTACATCACCGCGGGCACCAAGGTCACGCTGGTGGGTGGCGACAACGCGGGAGCTATCGTTTCGGCTCGCGGCCTGTCTGGCCAGTCGAACCTCATGTTCCGTCGCAACTCGATCTCGGGAACTGTCGAGGTATTGGAGCGCAGCGGTCACGGAATCGTGCTCAACGCCGCACTGCACGCCTAAATTCTGTACACAGTTGAGGCCCGCACGAACATTCGTGCGGGCCTCAACTGATGAAACAACGATTTAGAGGCGGGTAGCCTGCGTGTTCGGCCAGGGGCGTTCCTCGATGCCCGTGTAGACCTGCTGCGGGCGACCAATCTTGGTGGCCGAATCGCCACGCATTTCACGCCACTGTGCGATCCAACCGGGCAGACGGCCGATGGCGAACAGCACGGTGAAGGTGCGCGTGGGGAAACCCATCGCCTTGTAGATCACGCCGGTGTAGAAGTCGACGTTGGGGTACAGGCGACGCTCCTGGAAGTACGGGTCGGCCAAAGCGATCTGCTCGAGCTCTTTCGCAATGTCCAACAGGGGGTCGGTGACACCCAGCGACTCGAGCACGGCGTCGGCGCTTTCCTTGACGAGTCGTGCGCGGGGGTCGTAGTTCTTGTACACGCGGTGGCCGAAACCCATCAGGCGAATGCCGGACTGCTTGTTCTTGATCTTCTCGACAAACTTTTCGACGCTCTCGCCCGAATCGCGAATGTCGCCGAGCATGCCCAGAACGGCCTCGTTTGCGCCACCGTGCAGCGGGCCGGACAGCGCGTTGATGCCCGCCGAGATCGACGCAAACAGGTTTGCTTCGGTCGAGCCGACGAGGCGAACGGTGGACGTCGAGGCGTTCTGTTCGTGGTCGGCGTGCAGGATCAACAGGCGGTCCAGCGCGGCCGACAGCACGGGGTTTACCTCGTACGGTTCGGCCATCAGACCAAAGTTCAGACGCAGGAAGTTGTCCACGAACGACAGCGAGTTGTCGGGGTACAGGAAGGCCTGTCCGATCGACTTCTTGTGCGCGTATGCCGCGATGACGGGCAGCTTGGCCAGCAAACGAATGGTGGTCAGTTCGACCTGCTCGGGGTCGTGCACGTTCAACGAGTCCGAGTAGTAGGTCGACAAGGCACCCACAGCGCTCGACAGCACGCTCATCGGGTGAGCGTTGTGAGGCAGTGCGTCAAAGAAGCGCTTCAGGTCTTCGTGCAGCAGGGTGTGGTGACGAATCTTGTCGTCAAAGGCCGACAGTTCGGCCGGAGTCGGCAGCTCGCCGTAAATCAGCAGGTACGCGACCTCGATGAAGGTGGAGTTCTTTGCCACATCCTCGATCGAATATCCGCGGTAACGCAGGATGCCCTGATCGCCGTCGATGAACGTGATGTTCGATGTCGTCGACGCGGTGTTCACAAACCCACGGTCCAGTGCGGTCAAACCGGTCTGACGCGTCAACGTCGAGATGTCGATCGCCGACGCCCCGTCCGTCGCGGGGACAATGGGGAATTCCGCAACGCCGCCGGGGTGGTGCAGCTTCGCGGTGGGGGGCGTGTCGTTAGTCACGTGCGCTCCTCGATGGTGTGAATGAAAGGCGTGGACGGGTGGCATCCACTCCCTAGCCTATTGGACGGAAGTGGTTGCCGCATCCGCTAATCTGCTGGCCGCTGCGGCGATACGTTCATCGGTGGCGGTGAGTGCGATGCGCACGTGGCGTGCACCCGCCTCGCCATAGAAAACACCGGGTGCCGCGAGGATGCCCAAGCCCGCCAACCAGTCGATTGTGTCGAACGCCGGTTCACCTCGGGTAACCCACAGGTACAGGCCCGCCTCGGAATAATCCACGGTGAAACCGGCTGCAATCAGCGCGGGCAGCAGCACCTCGCGACGTGACCGATACAACGCTTTTTGCGCCTCGACGTGGTCGTCGTCATTCAGCGCGGCGACCATGGCGGCCTGCACGGGCGCGGGCACGATCAACCCCAGATGTTTGCGGACCTCGAGGATTCCCGCGATCAGCTGCGGGTCCCCCGCGAGGAAGGCTGCGCGGTAACCGGCAAGGTTCGACTGCTTCGACAACGAATATGCGCTGAGAACGCCGGTCAGGTCAGAACCGACCACACGGTCGTCGAGGATCGACGGCGCTTCGGAATCCGTCCACACCAGCTGCGCATAGCATTCGTCGTTGATGATTACGGCACCGAGCTGACGAGCACGGGCGACTGCACGACGCAAAAATTCGACAGAATCGAGGCGCCCCGACGGGTTTGCGGGCGAATTCAGCCACACCAGTTTTGTGGCGGCCGGCCATTCGTCGGGATCGTCCGAGGGGAACGGTGTGGCCCCCACGACCCGCGCGCCGATGTCATAGGTCGGGTACGCCACGGTCGGGTGAACCACGACGTCACCGGGGCGTAGGCCCAGCAGAGTCGGCATCAACCCGACCAGTTCCTTGGAACCGACCGTGGGAATCGCACCGGCGGGAACCAGACCCGACGCGTTCCGGCGGCGGGAATACCACGCCACAATGGCGTCACGCAGTGCTGGTGTGCCGTTGGTCGTCGGATACGCGTGAGCGTCGGTCGATTCCGACAGAATTCGGGCAATAACCGCCGGGGTGGGGTCCACCGGCGAACCCACGGAAAGGTCGACGAGCCCGTCACTGTGCTGCGATGCACGTTCCTTCGCCGGAATCAGTGCGTTCCAGGGAAAGTCGGGCAGTTGCAGCATTATTCTCCCTGAGGAGCCAGGGCGGTGATGACCTCGTGGTCGTGGTGGATGACGCCCACCTTGGCAGCCCCACCGGGCGAACCAACTTCGCGGAAGAATTCCACGTTCGCACGGTAATAGTCGCTCCACTGTGTGGGCAGGTCATCCTCGTAATAAATAGCTTCGACGGGGCACACCGGCTCGCAGGCGCCACAGTCCACGCACTCATCCGGGTGGATGTACAGCATGCGGTCGCCCTCATAAATGCAGTCCACGGGGCATTCGTCGATGCACGCGCGGTCCTTAACGTCTACACACGGCAGAGCGATGACGTAGGTCATGAGGGTCCTCCTGGCTAATTCGTTTTCAGTTTACTGCCGCGCACGAAACGACACGTTCGGCCACAGCACCACCAGTGCACAGATGATCGCACTGCCGTAAACCCACACCAATGCCGCATCGTTTGCGGGAATCAGCACACTGCCGCCGGGCGAACGCTGCGCCAACAGGAACACCCCACCCAGCACGCCGATGGCTCCGGCCGACGACGGCCAGCGCGAATCGTTCGACAGTCGCAACCCGGTCACATAGAGACCCACAATCGCAACTCCCCCGACGACGAGCCACGGAAACCACACCTGGTGCACGACGGTGACAATGATCGCCAACAGTACGCCGCCGAGCAACGCGCCGACGACGGACCCCCAGTTTTTAGCCATCGAGGCGGGTCATCCAGCCGTGCACGTCAGGGCGACGACCGTACTGAATGTCGGTGAGTTCCTCACGCAACGACATCGTCAGCTCACCCGCGGGAGCGTTGATGTCGCCGATGGTGAAGTCCTGAGCCTTGATCTGGCCGATTGGGGTGATGACGGCTGCGGTGCCACAAGCAAATGCTTCGACGATGTCGCCGTTTTCGTAACCGGTGCGCCATTCCTCGATGGTCACGGGGCGACGTTCGACGGTCAGCCCACGGTCTTCGGCCAAACGAAGCACCGAGTCGCGGGTGATGCCGGGCAGGATCGAGTCCGACAGCGGGGTCACGAGTGTGCCGTCCTTGTAGACGAGCACCACGTTCATGCCACCGAGCTCTTCGATGTACTTGCCCTCAACCGAGTCGAGGAACAACACCTGCTGGCAGCCCTGGGCATAGGCCTCGTTCTGGGCAATCAGCGATGCGGCATAGTTTCCGCCGGTCTTTGCGGCACCCGTGCCGCCCTTGCCGGCACGCGAGAAGTGTTCGGACAGCCAAATGCTGACGGGGGCGACACCGCCGTGGAAGTACGCACCCGCGGGGCTTGCAATCACGTAATACGCGACCTTCTTCGCGGGACGAACACCGAGGAACGCTTCCTTCGCGAACATGAACGGACGAATGTAGAGGCTCGTCTCGGGCGCCGAGGAAACCCAGTCACCATCAACGGCGACGAGTTCCTTGATGCTCTGCAGGAAGTGGGCGACGGGAAGTTCGGGCAAGGCCATGCGGGCAGCCGAGGCCTGCAGGCGACGGCCGTTGGCGTCGGGACGGAACGTGTGCAGGCTGCCGTCGGCATGACGGTAGACCTTCAGGCCCTCAAAGATTTCCTGACCGTAGTGCAACACCGAGGCGGCGGGGTCCAGTTCGATCGGGCCGTACGGCTGCACGCGAGGACGGTGCCAGCCGCCCTGTTCGCTCCAGCAAATGTCGACCATGTGGTCGGTGAAGTGGTCACCGAAGCCGGGGTTTGCCAGGATAGCGGCGCGCTCGGGCTCCGATTTTGCCTGAAGATTGCGGCGCACAAGGAACTGAAGTGAATCGGTCATGGCTCAACACTACCAACCGTTTCGGGCATTTTCGGGCCCGATTTTTGAGCAATTAGACCAGCCGTGAGGCAATCGCGTCGCCGACCTGGGTTGTCGAACGTGCGGCATCGCCACGGGTCGACAGGTCAGCCGTGACGGCCTCGTGAATTCGAGCGGCAGCAGCCGAGAACCCGTTGTGTTCCAGCAGCAAGGCTGCCGACAGGATCGCGGCGGTGGGGTCAGCTTTCTGCTGGCCCGCAATATCGGGGGCGCTGCCGTGAACCGGCTCAAACATCGAGGGGAACGTGCGGTCGGGGTTGATGTTGCCGCTCGCGGCCAAACCGATACCGCCGCCGATTGCGCCGGCGAGGTCGGTGAGAATGTCGCCGAACAGGTTGTCGGTGACGATGACATCAAAACGTCCGGGGTTCGTGACCATGAAAATGGTTGCCGCGTCGATGTGCAGGTAGTCGACGGTGACGTCCGGATATTCCAGGGCGACGGCGTCGGTGATGCGCTGCCACAGTCCGCCGGCGTGAACCAACACATTGGTTTTGTGGACGAGAGTCAGACGATTGCTGCGAGTGCGAGCCGATTCGAAAGCGAAACGCACCACACGTTCCACACCGTGAGCGGTGTTGACCGAGGTCTCGTTCGCAATCTCGTGTACCGTGCCCTTGCGGATCACGCCGCCGTTGCCCACATACGGGCCCTCGGTGCCCTCACGGACAATGACGAAATCAATATCACCCGGCGCAGCCAGAGGGCTCGTGACGCCGGGGAACAGTGCCGTGGGGCGGTAGTTCACATAGTGGTCGAACGCAAAACGTAGCTTCAACAGCAGCCCACGCTCGATGATGCCGCCCGACAGACGCGCATCGCGGGGGTCGCCTCCCACAGCACCAAACAGGATTGCTTCGTGGGCAGCCAACGACTCCATGGTCGACTCGTTGAGGATCTCGCCCGTCTCGAGATAGTGGGCGGCACCCAACGTGTACTCGGTGGTACGCACATCCGCCTCGGAACCCACAGCGGCACGCAACACCTTGACGGCTTCAGCAGTAACCTCGGGGCCAATACCGTCACCGGCAATAACGGCAATATCAAGAACGCGGGACATGACGACCTTCCTAGAGTTCGACGACCTCAATCGCCTTCATCATTGTGGCATCAATTTCGCGCGCAACGCGGTCCAAAACCTCATCAGAGACACGAGAGTCCACGGTGAGCACCGACAGCGCTTCACCCCCCAGACGCTGACGTGCGATCTGCATGCCCGCAATGTTGATGTCGTGAGCGCCAAACTCGCGGCCGTACACGGCCACAATTCCGGGACGGTCGGTGTAAATCATGACAATGAAGTGCTCGGCCATGGGGACCTCGACCTCGAAGCCGTTGATTCCCACGATTTTTTCCGTCTGCTTGGAACCGGTCAGAGTGCCCGAGACAGATACCTGCGAACCGTCAACGAGCGTGCCGCGAATGGTCAGCAGGTTGCGGTACTCGTCGCTCGAAGTTTCGGTCACCAAACGAACGGTCACGCCGCGCTGTTCTGCCAGCAGAGGAGCGTTGACATAGGACACCTGCTCGTTCGAAATCGCCGAGAAAACACCCTTCAGCGCAGCGAGCTTCAGCACCGACACGTCGTGGGCCGCGATCTCGCCACGAACCTCGACATCGATGGCGGCAATCGCGTGGTGCGACAGTCCCGCAAAAACCTGACCCAGCTTTTCCATGAGGGGCAACCCGGGACGCACCGACGCGTGGATGACGCCACCGGCGACGTTGACCGCGTCAGGAACGAGCTCGCCGCTGAGGGCCAGACGGGTCGACTTGGCGACAGCAATTCCGGCCTTTTCCTGTGCCTCGTCGGTCGACGCACCCAGGTGAGGGGTCGCCTGCAGTGTGGCAACCTCGAGCAGGGGCGAACCCGTGGGAGGCTCCGACACGAAGACGTCCAGACCTGCACCCGCAATCGTGCCCGCGTTCAGAGCCTCGACCAGCGCAGCCTCGTCGATGATTCCACCGCGGCTGGCGTTCACGATACGCAGACCGGGCTTTGCCAGGGCGAACTCGGCGGCACCGATAAGGCCCGTGGTCTCGGGGGTCTTGGGGATGTGAATGGTAATGAAGTCGCTGCGGCGCATCAGTTCGGCCATGTCGACCATCTGCACGCCCAGCTGCTGAGCGCGCGCGGGAGGCACGAAGGGGTCATAGGCGATCAAGGTCACGCCAAAGCCCGAGAGGCGTTCGGCGACGAGAGCACCAATACGGCCCAGGCCGACGATACCGATGGTCTTTTCGTACAGCTCCACACCGGTGAACTTGGAACGCTTCCATTCGCCACGCTTCATCGAGGCGTTGGCTTCGGGAATGTGACGGGCCAACGACAGGATGTGGCCGATTGCCAGCTCGGCAGCCGAAATCACATTCGAGGTGGGGGCGTTGACGACCATCACACCGGCCTGGGTGGCGGCCTTGATGTCGACGTTGTCGAGGCCCACACCGGCACGGGCGATGACGACAAGGTTCTTGCCGGCCTCGATCGCTTCGGCGTCCATCTGGGTCGCGCTGCGAATCAGCACAGCCTGAGCGGTGGCCAGAGCGGCGAGGAGCGCGGGACGGTCGGTGCCGTCAACGTTGCGCACATCGAAATCGGGGCCCAAAGCCTCGACGGTTGCGGGCGACAGTTCCTCGGCAATAAGTACGACAGGCTTGGCCACGGTTATCCTTCAACGAATGTGGGCGCGTCGTTCCAACGGAAATCCGTGCCCGAATTAATGGTTTCGGACCGCCACGATCGTTGGGGCAGCTCCCCCAATCTTAGCGCTCAAACGAGCACTATTGGCTGACGAAAAAGTCCAACACAATCTGGACTTCAATCTGCTTTTCAATCGCGAGCAGATTGATCGACGCCAGCGCGCTGAACGCGAAACCGGTGGTGAAAACGAGGGACATCATCGATGCGCTCTGGCGCCACCCCACGACAGCCGCAGCGATATATGCCAGTACCGGAATGGCCACGCCGGCGATCAATACCGCCCACGGCACATTCGCCGAATCAATGCCGTAACGGTCAAGGAAATAGGCGGGAATGTTGACCAGGTTGCCCACGCCCTGCCACATCAAGAACGCATAAAAAGCACCAAAGAACACCATCAAGGCTGACCGGACAACGATTCCGGGTCGGCCCGTGGGCTCCACCGTTTCGACGGCCTCCACGGTTGAAGCCGACTGCGTGGGCTCGACCGGTGTCTCGGGATTCATGGCATCCTCGTTCGCGGTCATACGACCACCCCAATCACCAACGGCAGGGGGAACGCCACTACGGCGCCGACGACCAACCACAGAATCCTGCGGGCCGGCTGACTGTGGGTCAACGCCACGACAGTGAAAAACCACAGCGGGGCCGCCGTGATAGCAAAGAACTCGGTGAATCGTGCCACGGATTCCTGAAACTTGTCATCAAAAATCATCGGATTGGCGCGCACAGCGAAAAGCCACGCAACGGCCTCGGCCAAATAGATTCCACCCAGCACGGCGATGGCGACGGTGCGCACATCCACGCGTGATGCCGGGTTCGGTTTCACATCCACATTCACCAGTCAAGACTAATCCCCCACACTGTGAGCACGTCACTCGGCGGGGCCACAACCGTGTGCGGGGTAACCCCTGCCACACAAAGCAACGAGGGCCCACCAGTCGGTGAGCCCTCGTTGTGCGTTTACGCGGGGGTTTAGCGCTCGGCCGAACCCTCGGTGTAGTCAGCGTCAGCCTGCTTCCACGCGAAGAGCGAACGCAGCTTGCGGCCGGTTGCCTCGATGGGGTGAGCTTCGCCAGCTGCACGCAGAGCCTTGAACTCGGGTGCGCCAGCGTCCTGGTCGTTGATGAAGCGGGTAGCGAAAGCGCCCGACTGGATGTCTGCGAGGACAGCCTTCATGTTTTCCTTGACCGAAGGGTCGATGACGCGGGGGCCCGACACGTAGTCGCCGTACTCAGCGGTGTCAGAGACCGACCAACGCTGCTTGGCGATGCCGCCCTCCCACATGAGGTCAACGATGAGCTTCAGTTCGTGCAGGACCTCGAAGTACGCGATCTCGGGCTGGTAGCCAGCCTCGGTGAGAACCTCGAAACCGTACTGCACCAGCTGCGAGGTGCCACCGCAGAGCACAGCCTGCTCGCCGAACAGGTCGGTTTCGGTTTCCTCGGTGAAGGTGGTGCGGATACCGCCGGCACGAAGGCCGCCGATGCCCTTGGCGTACGACCATGCCAGATCCCATGCTGCGCCCGAAGCGTCAACCTCGACGGCGACGATAACGGGAACGCCACGGCCGGCCTGGTATTCGCGGCGAACGGTGTGACCCGGGCCCTTGGGGGCAACGAGCATGACGTCAACGCCGGTGGGAGCCTCGATGTAGCCGTAACGGATGTTGAAGCCGTGGCCGAACACCAGGGTCTTGCCCGGTGCGAGGTTGGGGAGGATGTCCTGTGCGTACAGGTGACGCTGCGACTGGTCGGGTGCGAGGATGACGATAACGTCAGCCCAAGCAGCGGCCTCGGCGGTGGTCTTCACGGTGAAGCCAGCCTCTTCAGCCTTTGCAACCGACTTCGAGTCGGCCTTCAGACCGACGATGACGTCGATGCCCGAGTCGCGCAGGTTCTGTGCGTGGGCGTGTCCCTGCGAACCGTAACCGATAACGGCTACCTTCTTGCTCTTGATAATCGAGAGATCGGCGTCGCCGTCGTACACGATTTCAGTCATGTTTTCTCCTTGTTGTGGTGGCACCGGAGTGCCGGGTGTTTGTGCCGGCAGGCCGGTCAGTTCTTGTAGATACGTTCGGAAATGCTCTTCGAGCCTCGGCCCATGGCCAGCAGACCGCTTTGGGCGATCTCCTTGATGCCGAAGGGTTCGAGCACTCGCAGAAGTGCCTCGATTTTCTGTGAATCACCGGTGACCTCAATCACCAGCGAGTCGGGTGCAACATCGACCACGCGGGCGCGGAAGAGGTTCACTGCTTCGAGGATTTGGCTGCGAGTTCCCGCGTCGATGCGGACCTTCACCAGCATATGTTCGCGCTGGACCGACTGTTCCGGTTCCAGTTCCACAATTTTGAGCACGTTGATGAGCTTGTTCAGCTGCTTTGTGACCTGCTCGAGGGGCGCGCCTTCGACATCGACAACCACAGTGATGCGCGACAGCCCGGGAACTTCGGTGGTGCCCACTGCGAGCGAGTGGATGTTGAATCCACGGCGCGCGAACAGCCCGGCGACTCGGGTCAGCAGACCCGGCTTGTCCTCGACGAGGAGCGAGAGTACGTGTTGGCTCATGATTACTCCTGGTCCCAGTCGGGCGCGTGGTCGCGGGCGTACTGAACCTTCGAATTGCCAACACCCTGCGGCACCATCGGCCACACCATGGCGTCCTTGCTGACGATGAAGTCGATCAGCACGGGTCGGTCGTTGGTTTCGAGGGCCAGCTTGATGGCGGGTTCGATTTCTTCCTCGGTGCGCACACGAATTGCAAGGCAACCGTACGCTTCACCCAGTTTGACGAAGTCGGGAATGAACTCGGGGCCCGGCAGGGGCTGCAGGTCCGTGAACGAGTGACGTCCGTCAAAGAACAGGGTCTGCCACTGGCGAACCATGCCGAGCGACGAGTTGTTGATGACGGCGACCTTGATGTTGATGCCGTTGATCATGCAGGTGGCCAGCTCTTGGTTGGTCATCTGGAA
>JBEEON010000034.1:0-3963 GCA_041191625.1 Actinomycetota bacterium
ACACTGGTAACCGGGTCACCCTGGCGGGCAAACATGCGCACATCGGGGATCAGGTTATTGCGCCCGGCATCGTAAAAATACAGGGTGTAGGCCTGGAAGGCCGCAGCAAACGTCACCTCGGACAGCACGACAGCGTCCGGAAGTTCGGAAATTCGCCACTCGCCATCGATCTGTTGGAAGCTGAACCGCAGCGTCTGCACCGAACGATCCGACTCGACCGCATAGTTTCCATCACCGGTCACACGGGCCGCGACACCAAACGAATAGCTCAGGGTCGTCGCACCCTCGGACTGCATGTCCCACACCGAGGTGCGCACGATGGTTTCTGCCGCCGGATTCCAGTCCGCCGCAGCCGCCTTAGTCAAATAACTGCGGGCAATACTGTAGCCATTCTGCGCAGCGGACCCCGCCGCCACAAAGCCCTCAAGGATTTCCTGCTGAGTCGCCCCCTCGACCGGGCCGGAGGGCAGGAACTCGAAATCTTGGGTTTCCGGTTCCGTCAGCGGTCCCCCAACTTTCACGGGACCATAGCTCGGCAGCGACGCACAACCCGACATCATCAGGGCCAACACGAGTATCAGCAACTTACGCACTGTGGCCTCCTTCGGGCAAGGTCGGCGGAAGCGGGAACGGCGACACAAAAATTTCGCCCTCACTCACACGGGGCAATGTCAGGCGGAAGCAGGCGCCCTTGCCCGGTTCACTCCACACATCAATCATTCCGCCATGCAATTCGGCGTCGCCCTTGGCGATGGCCATTCCCAGTCCCGTGCCGCCGGTCGTGCGCTGGCGTGAGGGGTCGGCGCGCCAGAAGCGGTCGAACACACGCGTGATATCGGTGTCGTTCATGCCGACACCGTGATCCCACACGGCGATGGACACAGCAGTCTGATTGGAGTCGACGATGATGTCGATGGGTTCACCCTCGCCGTGGTCGATGGCATTGCCCAAGAAGTTCGTCACAATTCGTCGAATGCGGCGCGAATCAACATCAATGCTGCCGTGCCCACCAGGTGCGTGGACTCGCAGTTCACTGCCCTTGTTATCCGCCAAGGCCTGCATGCTTGCCACGGCCTCGTTCACGAGAGCGACAGGCACCACCGGGTCTTTTTCGATGGTCGCCGCACCTGCGTCGTAGCGGCTGAGCTCGATCAACTCGGACAAGAGGTGCTCAAAGGTGCCCGTTTTTTCGTGCAACAGCTCGGCGGCGCGGGCCGCATCCTTGTCGAACTGGTCACGCCGTTCATAGAGCATGTTGCCCGTGATCTTGATGGTGGTCAGCGGTGTCCGCAATTCGTGTGACACGTCGGACACGAATTGTTGTTGCAACGATGACAGAGTTGCCAGTCGCACAATCTGTTGTTGGATGGCCGACGCCATCTTGTTGAACGAACGAGCCAACTGGGCCACAATGTCGTTTCCCTCCACCTCGATACGTTCATCCAAGGCGCCCGCCGCGAATCGTTCTGCCGTTTCCGCGGTTGTCACAATAGGGCGAATCGATCGCGTGGTCACCCAGTACACGATGAACCCGACCACGAGGACGAAGAACCCGGAACCGACGACCAGTGTGCTCTGAACGAACTGCAGGGTTTCTTGAAGGTCGGCCAGGTCGTACACGAGGTACAGCTCGTAGGCTCCCGCAGTGGGCACACTCACCCGAGCACCGGTCACAATAGCGGGGCTGCCGCCGGGAAGTTCGACGGGCTGAAAATGCACGACCTCGTCGTCGGTTCGCACACTGTTACGCATTTCCGATGACACCACGTCGAGCGGAAAACCCACCGACGAGGTCGACATCATCGTCTGGTTGGTGACCTGACCGGGTGTGCGCAGGATGGCGAAACCCACCAAACCGGGAGATGCCGTGGTCGCGCGAATCGTGGTCTGTGCCGCGGCATTCGCACCCTCGACGTCGATATACCCCGAGGAGTCCAACGAGCCGTCAAACAGTGCCTGCACGCTGGCAGTCACGCTCTGGGTTTCGGCAATGGCCTGGTCGCGCCTCGAATCAAAAAAGTTTCCCTGGATGATGATCGTCATGTACGCACCGATGATGGACACCGCCAGCACAGACAGGGCGATCGAGATGGTGACCATGCGCAAACGCAGGGACACGCGCCACGAATCGAGGAGCTGCTCCCATTGACGCCCCAACCAGTGGGTCATCGCGTGATGGGATCGCCGGCGCGATAGCCCACGCCGCGGACGGTGACCACAATTTTGGGGTCCTCGACGTCGAGTTCCACCTTGGAACGCAGGCGCTGCACGTGCACGTTTACCAGTCGGGTGTCGGCCTTGTAGTGGTAACCCCACACCTTTTCCAGCAACGATTCACGGCTGTAGACCTCGCCCGGGTGCGCGGCCAGGGTGTGCAGAAGCTCAAATTCAAGTGGGGTGAGCGAGATAGGTATGCCGTCGCGGGTCACCACGTGCGCCTTCACGTCAACGATGATGTCGCCGATTTTCAGTTCCGGGCTGGTCGATGCGACGGGTCGACGCATGCAGGCACGAATTCGGGCGACCAAAACTTTTTCGTTGAACGGCTTTTCGATGTAATCGTCGGCGCCGGCTTCGAGCCCTGCGATGATGTCTTGCGGGTCGGTCCGAGCGGTCAGCATCACGATGGGGGTGCCACTGGTCTGACGGATCCGCTCGCACACGTGAATTCCATCAAGGCCGGGAAGGTTCAGGTCGAGCAGGACAAGGTTGGGCTGGTATTCGGCGAAAACATCGACGGCACTGAGTCCATCGTTCGCTGCCCGAGTGTCAAAACCTTCGGCGCGCAACACCATGTCGACAACTTCGCAAATTGCGGGGTCATCGTCGACGATGAGAATTTTTGCTGTCACGCGTCACCTCCCGGATTTGTTTCAGAATAACGGCACAAACGCTTAGGCGCGAATGAGAGCAAGCACCTCGTCGCGGATTTTTTCCATCTGTGCAACGGTCGCACCCTCGGCGTTTAGTCTCAGCAGCGGTTCCGTGTTCGACGGCCGAACGTTGAACCACCAGAAATCGCGGGTCTCCCCCTCGACCGGAGGCAATGACACCTCCGACACACAGCAGGAAATCGTCAACCCGTCGAGGGTGTCCTGCACGCCTCGACCGTCGAATGCGGCACGAATTCGGTCGTATGCGGCGGGAACATCGGTGACGGTTGAATTGATTTCACCGGACTGTGCATAGGGCGAGAATTCTGCGGCGAGGCGCGACAGGGGTTCCTGCTGGGCGCCGAACTCTGCCAGCACGTGCATTGCGGCGAGCATGCCGTTGTCCGCGGACCAGTAGTCGCGGAAATAGTAGTGCGCCGAGTGTTCGCCACCGAAGACGGCCCCGGTTTCACGCATGACGTCCTTGATCAGCGAGTGTCCGACGTTGGTGCGCACGGGCACTGCCCCGGCACCGCGGATGACTTCGGGCACAATGTGCGAGGTGATCAGGTTGTGCAACACCGTGATGGGGTTCTCGCCTTCGGCTCGCACGCGTGCGATTTCGCGCAACGCCACGATTGCGGCAACCGCGCTGGGGTTCACAGGGTCACCGTTTTCGTCGACGACGAAGCAGCGGTCGGCATCGCCGTCGAATGCCAAACCGATGTCGGCGCCGTGCTCGACCACGGCGCGCTGAAGGTCGACGATGTTTGCGGGTTCGAGGGGGTTGGCCTCGTGGTTGGGGAAGTTTCCGTCCAACTCGAAGTACATGGGGATAATTTCCAGCGGCAGTCCGGGAAGTCCGGCAGCGGTTTCGAGCACAGCGGGGACGGTCATTCCGCCCATACCGTTACCCGCATCGACAACAACCGTGAGCGGACGGATGCCGTCCAGCGGTACGAGGGTGCGCAGGTACTGTGCGTAGTCAGCGAGCACGTCACGAGTCGATGCAGTGCCGGGGGTGTCGACGGACGTGATTCCGTCCGTAAGGTACACAATCGCACGGTCACGAATCGAGGCAAGTCCCGTG
>JBEEON010000035.1:0-5268 GCA_041191625.1 Actinomycetota bacterium
CGGGAGCAACGGTGATTGAATCACCCGTGTGCACGCCCACGGGGTCGACGTTCTCGATGGAACACACCACGACCGTGTTGTCGGAGGTGTCACGCATGAGCTCGAGCTCGTATTCCTTCCAGCCCAAGATGCTTTCCTCGAGCAGTACTTCGCTGGTCGGGCTCTCGTGAAGGCCGTTTCCGACCATTCGACGCAGTTCTTCTTCGTCATAGGCGAAACCGGAACCGAGTCCACCCATGGTGAACGACGGACGAATCACGACGGGATATCCCGTTTGCTCGATGAACGCCAGTGCACCCTCGATGCTGTTCACGACAACGCTCTGTGCAACATCCGCGCCCGACTCGAGCACGAGGTCCTTGAAGATCTGACGGTCCTCGCCGCGCTGAATTGCCTCGAACTTTGCACCAATGAGTTCGACGTTGTACTTCGCCAAAATGCCCTGCTCGTGCAGCTTCATGGCCGCGTTCAGCGCGGTCTGGCCACCCAGGGTCGGGAGAATTGCGTCAGGCTTTTCCTTGGCAATGATGGCCTCGATGGCCTCGGTCGTAATCGGCTCAACATAGGTTGCATCGGCAAAGTCGGGATCCGTCATGATGGTGGCGGGGTTCGAGTTGATGAGGATGACACGAACGCCCTCTTCACGCAGCACACGGCAGGCCTGGGTGCCCGAGTAGTCAAACTCTGCAGCCTGACCGATCACGATCGGCCCCGAACCGATGACGAGGACGCTGGAAATATCGTCGCGCTTGGGCATTAGTTCTGAGCCTTTCCGGTTTCTGCGATCACAAGGTCGCGGAAACGATCAAACAGGTAGGTGGAGTCGTGGGGGCCGGCAGCGGCCTCGGGGTGGTACTGAACGCTGAACGCGGGCACATCGAGTGCACGCAATCCTTCGACGCAGTTGTCGTTCAGGCCGACATGGCTGACCTCGACACGGCCGAAGCCGGCGGGCGATGCCACCACACCATCACGGGGTGCGTCGACAGCGAAACCGTGGTTGTGTGCGGTGATCTCGATTCGGCCCGTCGCCTTATCCACAACAGGCTGGTTGATGCCACGGTGCCCGTACTTCAGTTTGTAGGTGTCAAAACCGAGTGCACGTCCCAGCAATTGGTTTCCGAAGCAAATACCGAAGAAGGGCAGCTTGCGTTCCAGAACTCCGCGCAGAATCTCGACGTGACGACCACTGGCCGAGGGGTCACCGGGTCCGTTCGAATAGAAGACAGCCACCGGGTTGATGGCGAGAATGTCGTCCAGAGTCGCCGACTGCGGGATGACGTGGACCTCAAAACCGCGGGCAGCAAGGTGGTTGAGTGTTGCCTGCTTGACGCCCAGATCGAGGACGGCCAGCGCTCCGAGGCTTTCGCCCTGTGCAGGGATCACGTACGAGGCCGTCACCGACACCTGGGTGGAGAGGTTCAGACCCGACATTTCGGGTGCTGTGCGCACGGTGTCCACAAGTTCCGCAACGGGTCGACCGTCGAGAGGGAAGATTCCGGCGCGCATTGCGCCGGCTTCGCGAATAATGCGAGTTACCGCGCGAGTGTCGATTCCACTGATACCCACAACCCCACCATCGACGAGGTCCTGGTCGAGGGTGCGCTGCGAACGGAAGTTCGACGGAACACGCGCGGGATCACGAACGATGTAACCCGCAACCCAAATCTGGCGCGATTCTTCATCCTCGTCGTTCATTCCCGTGTTGCCGATGTGGGGTGCGGTCTGCACCACGATCTGACCGGCATAGGAGGGGTCCGTCAGTGTTTCCTGGTATCCGCTCATGCCGGTCTGGAAGACAATTTCCCCAATGCTTTCACCGACGGCGCCGTAGGTGTTTCCTTCGAAACTGGTGCCGTCTTCGAGTACGAGAATTGCGGTTTTCGTCATGATGCGTGTCCTGCCTGTGAGAGTTCCACGACGGAACCGTCGCGTACGGTGGGTGTGCCTCGGAAGATCGTGTGAACGACACGGCCAGGCAGTGAAATTCCCGTGAACGGGGTGTTGGTGGATCGACCCACCAGGTTGTCCGTCGCCCATTCGGATTGAGCCGCGGGGTCGACGAGGGTGATGTTGGCGAGGGAACCCACCGAGAGGGGGTTCTCGTAACCGTCGACGGAACCAATACGTGCGGGGTTGACCGACATGATTCGCGCCACATCGTCCCACCCGATCAGCCCCGTGTCGACCAGGGTGTGCTGCACGATGGACAATGCCGATTCGAGCCCAACCATGCCGAATGCACCATCGGCCCAGGTGCAGTCCTTGGATGCGGACCCGTGAGGAGCGTGATCTGTCGCGATGATGTCGATGGTGCCGTCGGCAACGCCCTCACGGACGGCGAGGACATCGGCTTCCGTGCGCAACGGCGGGTTGACTTTGAACAGCGGGTTGTAGTCGCGCGCCAGTTCGTCGGTCAGAAGCAGGTGGTGCGGGGTTGCTTCGGCGGTGACCGCAATTCCTCGCTTCTTTGCCCACCGGATGACATCAACCGAACCTGCGGTCGACAGGTGACAAATGTGCAACCGGGCGCCCGTGTATTCGGCCAGCAGAACATCCCGGGCGATGATGGCTTCCTCGGCTACGCTGGGCCACCCCGCGAGTCCCAGTTCAGCCGAAAGCGCGCCCTCGTTCATCTGCGCGTTTTCGGTCAGACGTGGATCCTGAGCGTGCTGTGCGATGACTCCGCCGAAAGTTGCCACATATTCCAAGGCTCGGCGCATCAGTAACGAGTCGCCCACACACTTTCCATCATCCGAAAAGACGGTGACGCGGGCCTCGGAATTGGCCATGGCACCGATATCGGACAGCGTCTGACCATCAAGGCCCATGGTGACCGAACCGACCGGACGAACCTCGACATAACCAGCTTCGATTCCGCGGCGGTGAACGTATTCGACAACGTTGGCGTTATCGGCGACGGGGTTGGTGTTGGCCATCGCGTGAACCGCGGTGAAACCGCCGGCTGCAGCGGCACGCGAACCGGTGAGGATCGTTTCAGCGCCCTCTCCGCCGGGCTCCCGAAGGTGGGTGTGCAGGTCGACGAGACCGGGCAGTGCGACCAAACCTGTGGCATCAATTACGGTATCCGCGGTGGCCGAAACTGCACCAACTTCGATAATGCGATTACCGTCGATGAGGATGTCGGCGGTGGTGTGGCCCATGATGGTGGCGCCCTTGATGAGGATGCTCATTCCTGTCCCTCCCCTAGCAACGTGTACAGAACCGCCATGCGGGCAGCCACACCATTGGTGACCTGTTCACGCACGGTTGAGCGCTCGGAATCAGCCACCGAACCCGCGATCTCGAGGCCGCGGTTCATGGGCCCGGGATGCATCACAACGGTGTGCGAACCGACCTGAGACAGTCGCTGTGCGGTCATGCCCCAGAAACGGGTGTACTCGGCCGCGCCGGGGAAGAACGCATCGTTCATGCGTTCCTTTTGGATCCTCAGAGTCATGACGGCGTCCACACCGGCGTCGAGGGCCGCATCGAGAGTCTCGACAACGGTCACGGGCCACAGCGCGATGTCGCGAGGAAGCAACGTGCGCGGTGCCGCAATGGTGACCTGTGCGCCCAATGCGGACAGCATCCAAATGTTGGAGCGTGCGACACGGGAGTGCAGGATGTCGCCGACGATAACCACGCGGACACCGCTCAGATCGCGGCCGCGAGCCTCGAGCCCAAACATGCGGTGGCGAAGGGTGTAGGCATCGAGTAGCGCCTGCGTGGGATGCTCGTGGGTGCCGTCGCCCGCATTGATGACGTGAGCGTCAACCCAACCGCTCGTTGCGACGGTTGCGGCAGCACCGGAATCGAAGTGACGCAAGACGATGAAGTCGGCACCCATGGATTCCAGGGTCTGAACGGTGTCTTTCAGGCTTTCACCCTTGGACACGGACGAACCCTTCGCCGTGAACGTGGACACGTCGGCGCTCAACGCGAGAGCGGCGGCCTCGAAGGACAAGCGAGTACGCGTCGAGTCCTCGAAAAAGACATTGGCTACGGTTTTGCCGCGCAGGGTCGGAAGTTTCTTGACGTCGCGCTGGCGCACATCGGCCATGTCGGCGGTGGTGTCGAGCAGCTGAACCGCAGTGACTCGGGCGATCGAGTGAGTGGAAATGAAATGCTTCATCGGATACCCACCATTTCATCGCCATCGGTTTCGTCCAACTGGACATAGACGCGTTCATCCACCGCACTGGGAAGGTTCTTTCCCACGAAATCGGCCCTGATGGGCAGTTCGCGATGTCCGCGGTCCACAAGGACGGCCAATCGCACGGCCTGGGGGCGACCCAAGGCCGTAATTGCGTCAAGAGCGGCACGAATGGTGCGGCCCGAATACAGCACATCGTCGACCAGGACCACAGTTTTTCCGTCGATTCCCGAAGCAGGGATCGTGGTGGGTGTGGTCGCGCGAGTGGATTTGGTTCGCAGATCATCGCGGTACATGGTGACGTCTAAGACACCGCGCTCGATGGTTTGCGGTTCGATGGAGTTCACCAGTTCGGCCAAACGATTCGACAGAATCACTCCGCGGGTGGGAATTCCCAAAAATACGAGGTCGTGGCGTCCGCGTTGCGATTCAACAATTTCATGCGCAATACGCTTGAGCGCTCGCTCAATATCAGGGCCGGAGAGCACCACTTTTGATGCCATCACACCCCTCCTTCCCCGCCTCACAGGACGACTTAAAGGATTCCGTGTACTTGCAGTCTACTCGCTGATCGGGTTTTCGCGAACGACGTTTCCGATGATTCCGCCGATAAACGACACAGCGTCATCCGAACCGTATTCCCCGGCGAGGCTCAGAGCCTCGGAGCGAATAACTTCGGGCTGTGTGTCGGTGTAGAGCAGCTCCCACAGTGCGATGCGCAGAATCGCGCGGTCCACGGGGAACAGTCGATCCACGGTCCAGCCACGCAGGTGCGATTCCAGCACGTCCTGCAGACGGTAGTAGTTCTCGTGCACTCCGTCAACGATGGCGTTCGCGTAATCGTTTTCGGAGAGCTTCTGGATCTTCTGTGCATCCCGACGGTTCGAAATGTCGAGCATTTCGCCGAAGTCGATGTTCTTCTGTTCGGCTTCGTACAGAAGGTCCATGGCCTTCTTGCGAGCCTTGGAACGTGCTCCCACTAGTCGTTCACGCGACCGAGGTAATCACCGGTGCGGGTGTCCACCTTGACCTTGGTGCCCTGTTCGAGGAACAAGGGAACCTGAATTTCGAGGCCGGTCTCGACGGTTGCGGGCTTGGTGCCACCGGTCGAA
>JBEEON010000036.1:0-2920 GCA_041191625.1 Actinomycetota bacterium
GAACCAGGCACCCATCGTGGCTGTCATCGCCGTCGTCATGATCCTCGTCAGTCTCGTGCCGATATACGTGGCACAGCGCATTGCGGGCAGCGACAACCGCTAGCCCCCCCCCCCACGAAACGACCGAGGGCCCAGGGAAAACCCTGAGCCCTCGGCGCGTACTGCCTGATTAGTGCTCGGATGCCTTCTCGGCACCGTGACCGGTGTATGCGCGAACATACATCTCGGCTGCCTTGGCGGCGTCTTCGGCCTTCTTCGAGGTGACCGAACCCAGCCATCCCAGCAGGAAGCCCAACGGAATCGAGACGATGCCGGGGTTCGACAGCGGGAACCATGCAAAGTTGGCGTCGGGGAAGATCGACTTCTCGCCGCCCGAGAAAACGGGCGAGCAGACAATCAACACAACCGTCGACACCAGACCGCCGACCATGCTCCACACGGCGCCGCGAGTGTTGAAGCGGTGCCAGAAGAGCGAGTAGACGATGGTGGGCAGGTTAGCCGATGCGGCGACCGCGAACGCCAGCGCCACGAGGAACGCGATGTTCTGGCCGTTGACACCGATACCACCGACGATGGCGAGGATGCCGATCACCACGACGGTGATGCGGGCAACCTTGACTTCGGCTGCGGGGTCGGCGTTGCCGTTCTTGATCACGCTGGCGTACACGTCGTGAGCGAACGACGTTGCCGCCGTAATCGTCAGACCTGCAACCACCGCGAGGATGGTGGCGAATGCGACAGCCGAGATGATTCCCATGAGAACGGGTCCACCCAGTGCGAGAGCCAGCAGCGGTGCTGCCGAGTTCTGTCCACCGGGGGCGTCGAGGATGGTCTGGGGGCCAACCAGTGCGGCGGCACCGTAACCCAACACCAGGGTGAAGATGTAGAAGATACCGATCAACCAGATCGCCCACACAACACTGCGGCGAGCCTCACGTGCCGAGGGCACCGTGTAGAAACGCATCAGAACGTGGGGCAAACCAGCGGTACCCAACACCAGGGCGATCGACAGCGACACGAAGTCCAGCGGGTTGGCGCTGTACTTCAGGCCGGGGCCGAGGATGGCGTTTGCGGGGTCGGTGATCGACGTAGCGACAGCTGCGTTGAGCAGTGCCGAGAAGTCGAAGTTGTTCATGGCCATCACCCAGATGGTCATCACGAATGCGCCGCCGATCAGCAGCACAGCCTTGACGATCTGGACCCAAGTGGTGCCCTTCATTCCACCGATCAACACATAGAAAATCATGAGGATACCGACGACGGCGATGACCAGCGACTGGCCCATCTTGTCGGTGATACCCAGCAGAAGTGCGACGAGTCCACCGGCTCCGGCCATCTGTGCGAGCAGGTAGAAGAAGCTCACAGCCAGAGTGGTCAGTGCCGCAGCCATGCGCACGGGGCGCTGCTGCAGGCGGAACGCCAACACGTCGGCCATGGTGAACTTGCCGGTGTTGCGCATCAGTTCGGCGACCAACAACAGGGCGACGAGCCATGCGACGAGGAAGCCGATCGAGTACAGGAATCCGTCGTAACCGGACACGGCGATGGCGCCCGCGATACCGAGGAACGATGCGGCCGACAGGTAGTCACCAGCGATGGCGAAACCGTTCTGAGGTCCGGTGAATGAACGGCCGGCGGCGTAATAGTCGGCGGCGCTCTTGTTGTTGCGGCTGGCGCGGATGACGATCACCAGGGTGGCGATGACAAAGACCAGGAACACCGAAATGTTGAGAACGGGGTCAATCTGCAGTGCTGCGGTTTCCGCAACGGTCATGATGGTGCTCATTATGCGTCACCCTTCTCGATCTTGTCGTAGAGGGCTTCGGCAGCGGGGTCGAGCACCTTGTTGGCGTGGCTGACATACCAAGCCGTGATGGCGAACGTGGTGACGAACTGGCCGAGACCCAGGATCAGGCCGACGTTGATCGAACCAAAGACGGGGGTTGCCATGAAGTCCGTCGCGTATGCAGCGAGCAGCACATAGGCGAAGTACCAGATGATGAATGCCGCCGAGAGGGGGAATACGAACTTGGCGTGCTTCGATCGCAATGACCGGAATTCTGCCGACTGTTCCACCGCCTCCCAATTGACGGGCGAGTTGGGCGATTGTGTCGCCATGAGGCCTCCTTGACTCATGTAAACGGATGCGCCGTTAGGTTCAGTGCCTACATCGTTGTAGGAACACGCATCGTTGGCGAGTCTGTCACAAAATACCCCCGGGGGCAATTATCTGGAAGCGTTTTCTGGCCCGGATTCCGCGTGCGCATTTCGGCCGTCTCGTGTGACTTCGATGAGGTACTCGCTGACGTGTCGGGCACACGATACGAGGCTCCCGCCATTGGATTCGACAAGCCGTGCGGCGTGCGCGCAGGCTCCGTCGACGTCGTGTTCCAACGAATACTGTGATGCCGACAGTGCGGCGTCTTCGGCAATCGCTACCAGTTCGCGCGCGGACTGCACTGTGGCCAGAAAATAGCCAATCAGCCCGACCGACATGCTGGCCGCAACCACCAGCGAGATGGCGAGCACCGTGCCTGCGCCACGGTCGGTTGCGGAAGCGTGCTGGGGCGGTGACGACCACAACTGGTCGCGGCCGGTCCAGGCAATTGCACGTCGCTTCATGTTCCCGAACACGCCCGAGCGGTCCCCGCAAACTGAGCCGGCAGCCCAAACGCCGCGGGGAAACGCACGGTCACACAGCCCGCCGGATCGAGAGTCAAGCTCGCGCCCGCACGCTGCGCCTGAACTGTGGCAAAGCCAATCGAATCGCCAGCGCCGAGAGCCCGGACGGCATCGTGGGCCAGAGCCGACGCGGTGACCGAGTCGACGCCGACCCGCGCGGTGCCCATGACGAGACCCAGAATCATGAGGACGCTGGGGATTGCGATTGCCAGCTCGGCGGTGACAGTGCCGCGTTCCG
>JBEEON010000037.1:0-14193 GCA_041191625.1 Actinomycetota bacterium
GTGCAACAACCACGGCTGCCCGTGCGGAAAGTCCCCGGCATGCGGCTCAGCGCCAAGTGCACACCCGTCACATCGTGACCGGCCTCGACGGCACGTGCGGCGGCAACAGCAGAGTCCACTCCGCCACTCATGGCCGCCAATACCTTCACCCCCACATTTTACGTGGGCGTGGCACCACTAGCTGACCGTCAACCCCCGCACACGTTCCACCAGCGACGGCAAAATTTCCACAAACTGATCCACCTCGGCGCGGGTATTGGAACGACCCAGAGTCATGCGCAACGCTCCCCGAGCATCGGCGGAGCCCATCTCGGCCAGCACATGCGACACCCCGGCGACACCCGCCGTGCACGCGCTTCCCGCCGAAACCGAGAACCCCGCCTCGTCCAACAGGAACAACAAATACGCGGAATCCACTCCCGGAATCGTCACATGGAGGTTGCCCGCCACACGGCTGACCTGCGAACCCCGCACCACAGCATCGGGCACGGCCCGCAACACGCCCTCGCGCAAATAGTCACGCAACGACGCCAACTCTGCGGCATGAGCCTCGATATCCGTCGTCGCCAACCGAATCGCCACAGCAGCGGCCGCCGCCCCCGCGGAATCAAGGCTGCCACTGCGCAAAAGCTGCTGCGAGCCTCCATGAATCAACGGAACAATCGTCGTGCCGCGTGCAACAGCCAACGCCCCCACGCTCACCGGGCCTCCCACCTTGTGCGCCGACACCGACAGGGCGCTCACTCCCGAATCCGACAACGAAATCGGCACATAGCCCAGCGCCGCCACCGCATCAACATGCACGGGAACACCGAACTCTGCGGCGAGCGCCGCAAGCTCCGCCACCGGCTGAATCGTCCCCACCTCGTTGTTCACCCACAGCGTGGTGACCAACGCGACATCGTCACCCAACAGGGCACGCACCGACTCGAGGTCAATCAGGCCGTCCGCATCAACCGACGCATAGTCGATGTGGGCGCCACACGATTTCTCTAACCACTCGCACGCATCGATGGTCGCGTGATGTTCGGTCCGAGTAGTGATGATGCGTGTGCGCGGCAGATCACACGGCGGGACCGTGGCCGCCGTCATGCCGTTACGCGCCCAAAAAAGCCCCTTGATGGCAAGGTTGATGGCCTCTGTTCCGCTGGCCGTCAGGGTCGTGTCAAAGCCCTTCGCCCCCAACGCCTGTGCAATCGTCTCGCGCGATTCTTCGAAACGAAGACGCGCCACCTGGCCGTCACGGTGAGTGGAAGAACCGTTGCCGACAGCTCGGCTGGCCTCGGCCCACGCGCTGATAACCGCTTCGGGCATGGGGCTCGTGGCCGCATGGTCGAAATAGGGCATGGGGTCCTCCTGTATCTAATACTCTAGAACCCGTGCCCTCGTCATCACCGCTTCGTTACCCTGGATTTCAGGCCACCGAAATGGGTGGACGGATCGGCGTCTTCAGCAGCACCGCCACAGCAATGGAATTGCGTCTGTGGTCGCCTGACAACCCCGCTGGGTGGAACACATTCTTCCGATGGCGCCGTCCGCCGACTCGGTGTGGCAGGTCGAATCCGAACTGCTCGTGCCCGGTGCCGTGTACTCGGTCCACGCCGACGGCCCCAACGACCACCATTCAGTGTTCAACCCGAAACTGTCGCTGGTCGACCCCTATGCCCGCGGTGTCATCACCACGTCGCGCGGCGAATACCGCAACGTAATCCTCGACGGGGCGAACAACTACGACTGGCAGGGAACGCAGCACCCCCGAGTGCCATTACGCGACACCATCATCTATGAAGCCCACGTCAAAGGCCTGACCGCCGCGCACCCCGACATCCCCTTCGAACTCCGTGGAACCTATGCGGGACTCGCACACCCCGCGATGATCAGCTATCTGAAAAACCTGGGCGTCACATCGGTCGAGCTTCTGCCCGTGCACTATTCCACGAGCGATGCGCGACTCGATTCATTGGGTCTGCCGAACTATTGGGGTTACAGCACCCTCAACTTCTTCACACCACACCCCGACTACGCCACACGTGAACACCGCCAGGCCGGTGCCGCCGCAGTGCTGGCCGAATTCCGTGACATGGTGCGCGAACTGCATCGGGCCGGACTCGAAGTCATACTCGACGTCGTCTATAACCACACCTCGGAAGGCGGATTCGAAATCGAACCCGTCAGCTTCCGCGGGATCGACAACGCCACGTATTACCGCCACAGCGACGAGGGCGAATACATCGACACCACAGGGTGCGGTAACACTGTCGACACGTCACAGCCCGTCGTCCACGACCTGATCCTGGACTCGCTGCGGTACTGGATCACCGAATGCGGTGTCGACGGATTCCGATTCGACCTGATGGCCACGCTGGGACGCGGCGCCGACCACGAATTTGACCCGTCGCACCCGTTGCTGCAGGCCATGCTCGACGACCCCATCGTGTCGGCGAGCAAACTAATCGCCGAACCGTGGGACACCGGAATCGGCGGCTGGCAGGTAGGCAAATTCCCCACCGGTTACCTCGAATGGAACGACCACTTCCGCGACCGCGTCCGCTCGTTCTGGTTGAAAGACATCGCCGAAACGAGGACCTGGACCGTCGCGCCACAAGGCGTCGCCGACCTTTCGGCGGCACTGTCCGGCAGCACCGCAATCTTTGGCGAAAAACGCACACCTCTGGCATCGGTGAACTTCATCACCGCGCACGACGGATTCACCCTGGCCGACCTCGTCTCGTACAACGAGAAACACAACGAGGCGAACCTCGAAGAAAACCACGACGGCACGACACACAACCTGTCGTACAACTTCGGAATCGAAGGCCCCACCGACGACGCCGCAATCACCCTGCACCGCCGCCGCGCCATGCGCACCCTGCTGGGCACGCTGTTCGTGTCCGCCGGTGTGCCCATGCTGACCGCCGGTGACGAACTGGGCCGCACACAAGACGGCAACAACAACACCTACTGCCACGACAATGAACGCAACTGGGTGAACTGGGACCTGTCAGAGTGGCAGCTGTCGCACCTCGAATCCACACGCCGCGTGATCCAGATCCGCCGTGAAAACCCTGCGCTGCGCAACATCACCGCCGCACGCCCCACGATTCGCCGGAACCTCGAAAACGTCATCGAGGAAGCGGGCATCGAGCCCCACGTCAGCCAGATGGACTGGTTCGATGCGAACGGGCTACCCCTGAGCCTCGACGACTGGGAATCCTCGGTGACCCGCACACTGCAGTACTTCGTCAGCACACCCGAAATCGACAGCCCACGGAACCGCGTCCTCGTGATCGTGCACGGGATGGAAACCAGCCGGGACGTGGTCATGCCTCGTCGACCCGATGTCAGCCAGTACACGCTGTTGTGGGATTCATCCCACGCCCACCCCCGTGAACAGCGCCTGCTCGCCCCCGGCGAAACCCACATCGTGGGCCCCACCTCGTTGTCGATTTATCGCATCGACTGACGTTCCCCGCCGAACCTTTCACGGTCGCAGCGATTCGCGGTAGATTTTGGCTGTGACCACACGCGCAACCACCACCGCAATCGGACGCATCCCGATCCGAAACCTCCAGCCCGCACAGCCCGAAGGCCCCTGGCCCTCGAAGGCCTACGTCGGTGAAGTGGTGCCGTTCTCGGCCACAATTTTCCGTGAAGGCCACGACCTGATCGGCGCCCAACTCGAGCTCACCGACCCCGACGGCGTGAAGCGCACCATTGAACTGTCGGAAACCGCTCGGGGCTCGGACATGTGGCGCACCGAGGTTCGCCTCGACATTCAGGGCACCTGGACGTACCGCATCCGCTCCTATGCCGACGACTGGGCCACGTGGTTGCATGCCGCCGAAATCAAAACCGCGGCGGGCGTAGACAGCGAGCTGATGTGCCAAATCGGCATCGAACTGCTGGACCGAGCCCTCGGTGGTCGAGGCTCGAAGAAATCGGGTGTGCTCACGGAAACCCGTGCGTTGCTCGCCGACAGCACTATTCCCGCGACCGAGCGCGTGCACGCTGCACACGCGGACGCCGTCGCCGAGGCCCTCGGCGCTAAGCGCCCCATCTCGCTGGTCACCCTCAGCGCCAAGCAGCAGGTTCGCGTCGAACGCCGACTCGCCGGTTACGGCGCGTGGTACGAGTTCTTCCCCCGCAGCGAGGGCGCCACGGTGGGAGCGGACGGCGCAATCATCAGCGGCAACTTCCGCACCGCGGTGGCACGACTAGCCGACATTGCCGCCAGCGGTTTTGACGTGCTGTACCTGCCACCCATCCACCCCATCGGTGAAGTCAACCGCAAGGGACCCAACAACACTCTCGTCACCGAGCCCGGCGACCCCGGTTCCCCCTGGGCCATCGGTTCGCGTCACGGCGGACACGAGGCAATCCACCCCGATTTGGGAACACTGGACGATTTCGCGGCTTTTGTCGCAGCGGCCCGCGACCTGAACATCGAGATTGCACTCGACCTGGCACTGCAGTGCGCACCGGACCACCCGTGGGTGGCCGCACACCCCGAATGGTTCACCACGCTGCCCGACGGCACCATCGCCTATGCCGAAAACCCGCCGAAGAAGTACCAGGACATCTATCCCCTGAACTTCGACAACGACCCGAAGGGGCTGCGCGACGCCGTACTGCAGATCGTCGAGCTGTGGATTTCGCGCGGCATCACCGTTTTCCGCGTCGACAACCCGCACACCAAGCCCGTCGAATTCTGGGAATGGTTGATCGGGTCGGTGAACGCCTCACACCCCGACGTGATCTTCCTGGCCGAGGCGTTCACCCGGCCGCCAATGATGCACGCCCTCGCCGCCGTCGGATTCCAGCAGTCCTACACCTACTTCACCTGGCGAAACAAGAAATGGGAACTGGGCGAATACCTCACCGAGCTGTCGCACGAGACCAGCACATTCTTCCGCCCCAACCTCTTTGTCAACACCCCCGACATCCTCACCGAATACCTGCAATTCGGCGGCGTGCCCGCCTACAAGATTCGTGCGGCACTGGCAGCGACCGGCTCGCCGACGTGGGGAATGTATACGGGATACGAGCTCATCGAAAACGTCGCCCGCCCCGGCAGCGAAGAAAACATCGACAACGAAAAATACGAATACAAAATTCGTGACTTCGATGCGGCACTGGCCGACGGCACCTCGATTGCACCGTACATTTCACGGCTCAACCAGATTCGTCGCGAGAACCCCGCACTGCAACAGCTGCGCAACGTGAACGTGCAGTGGAGCGACGACGACGCCATCCTCGTGTTCAGCAAGTACATCGCCGCAGAACACACCGATGACGGCCGCGCCAACGGCATCATCGTGGTCGCCAATACGGACCCACACTCGACCCGGGAAACCACAATCCACCTCGACATGTCGTACTTTGGGCTCACGAACGACACCGAATTTGCGGTGGTCGACCTGATCTCGGGCGACGAGTGGACGTGGTCAAACGACAACTTTGTGCGCGTCGACGCATTCACACACCCCGTGCACATCCTGCAGGTCCAGTACCCCGAAGGCCACACCGCATGAACGCGACAGCACCCACACCCGGGCACCCCGCAATCCCACTGCTGCACCCCGACCATGTCCGTGCGCTGACCGAAGGCCGCCACCCCGCACCGCACTCCGACCTGGGGGTCCACACCGTCCCCGGTGGTGTCGTGTACCGCGTGGTGCGCCCCCTCGCAACGTCTGTGGAAATCTTGCGCGCCGACGGAGGAATCGTGCCCCTCGAACACCACCTCGACGGCCTGTGGCACGGATCGGACTCTGACGCGGCAACCGACTACACCGTTCGCGCCAGCTATGAGAACGCCCCCGACTGGGAATCCGACGACCCCTACCGGTTCAGCCCCACGCTCGGGGATGCCGACCTGTACCTCTGGGGCGAAGGCCGCCACGAACAGGTCTGGCAGGCGCTCGGCGCACACCCACGCACCCACGAGGGCGCCGAAGGAGTCGGTTTCGCGGTGTGGGCACCCCGCGCCGTGGCAGCACGCGTCGTCGGCGACTTCAACGGCTGGAACGGTGCCACTCACGCCATGCGCCGCATCGGCGACAACGGACTGTGGGAAATATTTGCCCCCGGCGCGACCGTCGGCCACGCCTACAAATTTGAAATCCTCACCGCGGCAGGAAACTGGGTGACACGGGCCGACCCGTTCGCCAGCAGCACCGAAATCCCGCCGCTCACCGCCAGCCGAGTCGACCACAGCACATTCGAATGGTCCGACACCGAATGGATGGCGCAGCGCGCGGCATCCAACCCCCACGACCAGGCCATGTCCGTCTATGAAATGCACCTGGGCTCGTGGCGACCGGGACTCGGCTACCGCAGCATCGCCGAACCGCTCATCGGATACCTGCAGAGCCTCGGATACACACACGTGGAATTCATGCCCTTGGCCGAGCACCCCTTCGGCGGATCGTGGGGCTACCAGGTCACCGGCTATTTTGCGCCGACATCGCGATTCGGAACGCCCGACGACCTGCGCTACCTGATCAACGAACTGCACCGCGCTGGTATTGGCGTGATCATGGACTGGGTCCCCGCCCACTTCCCCAAAGACGAATGGGCTCTGGCACAGTTCGACGGTGAACCGTTGTTTGAACACCCCGACCCTCGTCGCGGCGAACACCCCGACTGGGGCACCCTCGTGTTCGACTTCGGTCAACCCCAGGTCCGCAACTTCCTCGTCGCCAGCGGCAGTTTCTGGCTCGAAGAATTCCACATCGACGGCCTGCGCGTCGACGCGGTCGCCAGCATGCTGTACCTCGACTACTCACGTAAAGACGGTGAGTGGTACCCCAACGAACACGGCGGTCGCGAAAACCTCGACGCGATTCGGTTCCTGCAGGAAGCCACCGCGACCGCATACCGCCGCTACCCCGGAATTGTCATGATCGCCGAGGAATCGACCGCATGGCCGGGCGTGACGAAACCCACATCCGAAGGCGGTCTGGGATTCGGCATGAAGTGGAACATGGGTTGGATGCACGACTCGTTGTCGTACATGGAACGCGACCCCATGTGGCGCTCACACCACCACGGCGAAATAACCTTCTCGTTCCTCTATGCATTCAGCGAAAACTACATGCTGCCCATCAGCCACGACGAAGTCGTCCACGGCAAGGGCTCATTGCTGACCAAAATGCCGGGCGACCAATGGCAGAAACTCGCCAACGTTCGCGCCTACCTGGCGTTCATGTGGGCCCACCCGGGCAAGCAGTTGTTGTTCATGGGTCAGGAATTCGGCCAGCCCAGCGAATGGAGCGAAGAGCGCGGTCTGGACTGGTGGATTTTGGATCAGCCCGTACACCAAGGCCTCGCGCGCCTCGTCGGACAACTGAACCGCGTGTACCGCGATTCGGCCGCGCTGTGGTCGCAGGACAACTCGCCCGAGGGCTTTGAATGGCTCGAAGGCGGCGACAGCGGCAACAACGTCGTGGCGTTCCACCGCAAGGGCTCGGCCGGGGAATCTCTCGTCGCCGTCGTTAACTTCAGCGGCAACCCCGTGCACGACTACCGCCTGGGAATGCCCGCGGGCGGCGAATGGACCGAGGTGCTCAACACCGACGCCACCGAGTTTGGCGGCAGCGGCGTGGGGAACTTTGGCCAGGTCAGCACCGAGGCGGTTGCCTGGGGTGGTCGGGACAACTCCGCCGTCCTGCAGCTGCCGCCGCTCGCCGCAGTATGGTTCACCCCGACACCTGTCGAGTAGGTCAGCGAGTCCCTGCTGGCCTGCAGCATGCCCTCAACGGACACGCACCAAGCTCGAATACGGACTAGCCCGCGAGCGCGAACGCGCGAATCAACGAATAGCTGTAGCCCAGCAACCTGACCCGATCCTGTGACCCGATTTGTGGGACATAGAACAGAACCTGGTATTCGTACTGTGCCGTCACGCCGTTCACCGAGTTGGCTTTGCCCGACAACACCTTCACGGCGCCCGACGTGGTGATCGCGGAACCCTGTTCCTTGGGCTTCACGGTCTCGGATTCGATGAACGTCATCGACACGAGAGCACCGGCATTGGTGGTCGCCAACACGACCGGTTCGAAGTCGCCGGCCTGTTCCTTCCAGCTGAAACGAGCCGAGGAGCCCAATTCTTTTGCACGCGCGGCCTTTGCTGCGGCACCGACCTGCTCCTGCAGGGTGTCCTCGCTGAACGTTGCCGCAAATTCGCTGTCGGCACCGTTGAGTATCACATCGGCATAGGCCTCGATGACGGCCTGCGGGGACTGCGAAATCAACGCGGTTTCAGGATCAAGGCGCGCAGTGCCCAATTCGGCGGACGGAACCTCGGGAACAACCACCGAGGGCTCGAGCGCCACCACATACGAGATGAGATAGTTTTCGCGGGGCGAGTTCTGTTCCAGAATCATGGCAACCGACGGCGAATCGGGGTTCTCGGCGTCATCCACGATGGCAAAGACGGAACGAGGCCACGTGTCGGTCTGCTGCGGCAGGACCACTCGGACGGGGCCGGCGGGGATGACGAACGGGTCGCCCAGGTTCTTGTTTGCCGCACGCAGGCGATAGGCAATGGCGCGGAACTTCAGCGCGGGGCCAGTCAACCGCGTCGCGGCGAGGTTTTCGTCACGGTTTTCGTCGGCGATTGCCATCGTTGCTGCAGCGTTCTGAATGATGCGCGCGAACTGTTTCTCGGTGACGGCCACATAGGGGGCGGGTGCGTCGGTGGCTGTTGCCGTGGGGGTGGGGGTCGGGTCGACGCTCGAGCACCCGGTCAAGGCGAGGGGAACCAAAGCGCTGATCACCACAAACTTACGGACGGCACGACGACCACGACCCGGGATGGGGATCACGGACCGAGGACGCCAGCGGGGACCCTTGGGAGCCTTGGGCATACGACCTTGACGGTATCGACGCCCACGTTTGTCGTTGAAGAACTGCCACCCAAAGAAACCGATTCCCACGGCTCCGACGGCAAACGCGACAAGCATGATGATGTTCGACACGGTCAGGTCGACGGGCAGCCTCCACGTAATCGTCATCTCGCTGGGGGCGGGAAGCACGCCGTCGGTCGCAATCACCAGGCTGTAGTCGTCGGGCAACACGACGGACTCGACGAGTTCGGCAGCGCCCTGTGCGTCGTACTCCCAGATGTCAGCCCCGAACGGGTTGGGGGCGAAATCGGTGGTGCCCTCGATAAATTCCGACGTGATTTCGTGGGTGGTCTCGTCCACGCTGACCTGTTCGTATGACGTCGTGGCCACCCAGGCACGCACATCCGCAGTTCGCCCGTAGGCGAGCACGACGGTGTCGTCGGTGGCGGACACGAGCTCGGATGCAAGGTCGGTCGGGTCCGAGGGAACCATTCCGGTCGCGCCGCCGATAATCGAATACTCCTGCTTGCGCGAGACGGTGTTCACGACCGAGGCATCGATCACGATAATCGCGGCGGGGTCAGTGAAACTGACTGTGTGCGATTCCGTGTCGGCGGGGGCCAACAACGTGCGGCCCAGAACACCGACAGCGAGAAGCACGACCGAGACGCCGAGCAAAACGAGGGACACGAAATACTTCACGACACCCTCCTCCCGGCCTTAGACAACCAGCCCCAAGGATACCCCACGAAACCGTGAGCCCCGGGAAAAGCATTTCCCGAGGCCCCTGCGGGCGGGTAGAATCAGGGGGCTTAACAATAGAGGAGACGTCATGAGTGCAGAGGGACAATTCCCTGTCGTCATGCGCGGATACAACCGTGCGGAGGTGGACTCGGCGATTGCGGGTCTGCAGCGCGAACTGATGGACGCCAACACCGAACGCAGTGCACAGTCGCAGGAAATCAAACGACTGAACAGCCTCCTCGAAGTTTTTGAGAACGATGCTTCCAGCAGCGACAAGCCCACCTATGCCGGCTTGGGCGCAAAACTGGAGATGGTGTTGCGCACGGCCGAGGAACAGTCGACTCAGCTGATTTCGGCCAGCGATATCGAGGCGCAGCGCATCCTCTCCGAGGCTCGTGCAGAGGCCGAGCGCCTCGTATCCGCAGCTCACACCGAAGCCGACGCTCTGATCGCCAAGGCCACCGCTCACGCCGAGCTGATGAACGCCAACGCCGCCACCGATGCGGGAACCGTGATCGAGGCGGCCCACACCGACGCCGAAACCATTCGCGAGACCGCGCTGCGTGAAGCAGTTCAGGTGCGCGGCAAGTCGGCAACCGAAGCCGCGGAAATGCGGGCGACCACACAGCGTGAAACCGCCGCATTGCGTGCCGGTGCGGAACGCGACATCACCGAGCTTCGCCTCATCTTGGACAAGGAAACCACCGAGGCGCGCACCGAGATCGCACGGCTTCGCGCCGAAGCGGAACGCGCAAAGCTCGACCTCGAGGCCGAGACCAAGGCGCGTCGCGTGGCCGACGAAGAACTGATGCTCGAATTGCACCGCGATGCCGTGACCCAGAACGAGCACTACCTGACCGAAGTGAATCGCGAATACAGCGAACTCACCACCAACGTCGAGTCCATGAAGAAGGAACTCACCGCGCTGCAGGTCTCGATCGAGAAGGCCGACGCACACGCCACGTTTGAACGCGACAAAGCGGCCGCGGAAACCATTCGCGTCGCCGAGGAACGCGCCGCAGCCATCATCGCCGAGGCGCAGGATTCCGCTCGGGAACAGATCGAGTCCGCCGAACGTCGACTGGCAGAGTTGCGCAGCGAACGTGACGGCATCGCCGAGTACGTGGCCAACCTGCGTGCCGCGGTCGACAACGTCGCACAGAAGTCGTCGGTGTAGCCGTGCTTCCCGTGGGCGCATTCCGTGTCGGCCTTCTGGGCGGCCTTGGTGTGCTGACGGCGTTGGCCATCGGCGGCGCCATCACCACCCTGGCAACGGTCATCACCTACGTCGGTTTTGCGCTGTTTTTGGCGCTCGGCCTCAACCCGATGGTCGTCAAGCTGGAGTCCCTGTCGGTGCCCCGCCCCGCGGCTGTCGGTGCGGTAATCCTGTCCGCCCTGGCCCTGTTCGCGGGTTTCGTGTTGGCCATCATCCCCGTGATCATCGAACAGACCACGACGATGTACAGCAACATCCTCACCATGTTGGGGTCATTCAATTCCTTCGACGAGGCTCTCGCCTCGTTGCAGCGGATCATCCCGATCGAGTTCCTCGACGTGTCCGCCACGTTTGACTCACTGGTCGAATTCATCGGTAACCCCGCAAACCTTGCCGGTATCGGCGGTGGCGTGTTCTCGGTGGGTGCCGGTTTCGCGAACGCCGTTTTCGGCGGAATCATGGTGTCGATGATGACGGTGTATTTCATCATCTCGTTGCCGTCGATCACCCGTCAGGTGACCCTGTTGGTGCCCGCGACCCGTCGTGAACGCTTCGACACCGTGGCTCGCCAGATCGAGGCCGCTGTCGGCCAGTACGTCGCCGGTCAGTTCACACAGGGTCTCGTCAACGGTGTTCTCAGCTTTGTGGTTCTCACCATCATGGGCGCTCACTATCCCGCGCTGTTTGCCTTTGTGGCGTTCATGTTCTCGCTGGTCCCACTGGTGGGAACGCTCACCGGTTCGATTGCGATCGTGTTGACCCAGTTCATCGTCGCGCCCGATAACACCGGAATCGTTATCGCAATGGGCGTGTACTACCTGGTCTACATGCAGATCGAGGCGTACCTGATCGGCCCGTACATCATGAAGCGTGCGGTGCGCGTGCCCGCGCTCGTCGTCATCGTGTCGGCCCTCGCCGGTGGCGCACTGCTCGGTGTACTCGGTGCACTGGTCGCCATCCCCGTGGCCGCGTCACTGTTGATCGTGTTGCGCCAGGTGGTCATCCCACTGCAGGACGAGCGCTAAACGCCCGACGGATATTCGTGCGGCAACGGCAACGCCGCAGGGTTAATGCGTTTCACGATCTCGGACAACACCCGGTACGTCTGCTTTTCGCCCACCCACAGGTGCTTGCCCTCGTCCACGGCGACGATTTCGAGGCGCGGGATCACGGCAAAGCGTTCGGTGGCTTCAGCCGGCTTCAGATAGTCGTCGTGCTCGGGCACCAGGGCCACGACGGGAACCTCGTTCGAATTCCACAACGCCAGGGTTTCCGCGGTGGTTCGGTGCAACGGCGGCGACAACAAAATGACACCGGCGACATCGTGGTGAATGGCGTGGTTCATGGCAACCTCGGTGCCGAACGACCAGCCAATGATCCACGGATTCGGCAGGCCCTGCGAACGGGTCCACGCCAGTGCCGCCTCGAAGTCCATGCGCTCGTCCACGCCGTGACCAAAGGCCCCACCCGACGTGCCGCGCACCGATGTCACGCCACGGAAGTTGAACCGCACCACCGCAATGTTGGCGAGCGCCGGAAGCCTGGCGGCCGCCTTGCGTATGATGTGCGAATCCATGAAGCCCCCGGCCGTCGGCAGCGGGTGCAGGAATACTATCGTGCCAACGGGAGCCCCGCCGACAGGGATGCTGACCTCGCCGACCAGGGTGTGGCCGTCGGCGGTCACGAACTCGATATCCCGTCGCGTGGCCGGCAAGACGGTGCTGCTGCGAATCTCGATCATGTCAGGCAATCCTCCAACAGTTCGTGTGCCAATGGCGACGGTCACTGACCGCGCGCTCGGCCCCAAAAAGTCCCTCTTCGTGCCACGCCACCACATGGGGTATGCCGGGCACAATCATGACAGTGCACCCCGGGCAGGTGTATTCCTTTGTGGCACGGTTCGCCGGGATTGACTGCACAATCCACGACTCGCCTCGCTTGAATTCGGTGCGCCGCAGACCCGAATTGATGCGATCGAAGTCCAGGGGTTCACCCTCGTCGTTGCGTCGATTCCGGCGGGCCACAATCAGTACCAGCCCTTGTTGATGCTGTGCTGCCAGGCACCACACGGGGTGCTGTAGCGACCCTCAATGTACCCCAGACCCCACAAGATTTGGGTGTTCGGGTTGTCATGCCAGTCTGCGCCAGCGGACGCCATCTTCGTGCCGGGCAAAGCCTGCGGGATTCCGTATGCGCCACTGCTGCGGTTTTCGGCACGGTAATTCCAGTGCGATTCCTTGTTCCACAGGTTCACAAGGCACATGAACTGTTCCTCGTCCCACCCACGGTCCAGCACCTGCTGCAACGCGAACTCCTGCGACTCCCGCACCTCGCCGGCCGTCGCCATGTACACACCGGAGGATGCGGACCAGTCATCAAACGAAATCGCCGAACGGTACGCGGCGCTCTGGAACGACTGCACGGTAAAGCCGTCAAACCCGCGAGCGGCCGACAGTTCCACGGCTGAAAACGGCGCCATGATGATGCCGAACAGGAGGACACCAATGCCCGCCAACCCGGCATAACTGACGCCACGGCTGGCACGCAAACGGGTGCCGTAGACCATTTACTTCACCGCAAGCATGACGCGCACGAGGTCATCGAGCAGGGCATCAACCTGCGCCTCGTTGTAACCGCGCAACTGTGCACGGAAACCGGCACCGCGCACCTCGGCGCGGGACAACGGCTGGCCGTGCTGGAAGAAACCCACGACGCGGTCGGCAAAAGCGTCGACATCGTCGGTGTGGTACCCGTACGTGAGCAGACCGGTGCGACGGAATTTGGTTCCCTCGTCACGGGCGGCACGGTTCAAAATTTCTTGGGCCAACGCACGGGCGTCAGCGTTCCACGATTCCAGACCCACCTCGGCGATTCGGGCATCGCGTTCACGGTCGGCGAAGGCATCCTCGAGGCGTTCGATCGCGGCGTCGACCTGTTCGATCAGGTAACCGCCCTTGACCATGGGGAACGACACCTCGCGCACCTGCTGCGACGACATCGTTTCGCCTTCGCTCTGGAACGCCAGACGGGCGGTGTGCAGGAAAGCGTCAACTGCCGTCGAATCGTATCCGACGACCTTGGGGCCTGTTACTGAGAAACTCACTGTTCTATTGTGCCTTAGGCCACAAGAATGGCGAAAACCGAGGCCACAAACATGGAGGGCAACACCGAGTCCAGACGGTCAAGGAAACCACCGTGACCGGGCAGCAAATTGGACGCATCCTTGGTGGCGAGATCACGTTTAATCAGCGACTCGATCAGGTCACCGGTCGTCGCCGTGGCCACAATAATCAGGCCCAGAACCGAACCGATGTACCACGGCTGGTCAATCATTGTGACAGCAATAATCGTGCCCGCCGTGACCGCGGCGGCCACCGAACCGGC
>JBEEON010000038.1:0-9449 GCA_041191625.1 Actinomycetota bacterium
GATGCCTGCGTCCCAAAGAGGATTCGAGGCTGCTTGCCGCCACGCACAGGGTGCGGGTGCGCCATCGCCAGTTCCGCAACAAACGCGTTGAACTTGCCGGTGGGGATACGGGTATCCCACGATTCCAGCGCCAACTCCAGCGCGGGCACCAGCTTCTCGAGGTGACGACCGGTACGGGCCGAAATGTTGACGCGAGGCGCCCACGCTACGTGCGCCAAATCCTGTTCGATTTCGCGTTCGAGGTATCGGCGACGGTCGTCGTCGAGCAGATCCCACTTGTTGAACGCCAACACGAGCGAACGACCCGATTCGAGCACCATGTCGATGATACGAATGTCCTGTTCGCTAATCGGCTCGGTGACGTCCAATACGACGACGGCAACCTCAGCCTTTTCGAGTGCCGCCGCGGTTCGCAACGATGCATAGAAGTCTGCGCCCTGCTGCAGGTGGACGCGTCGACGAATACCTGCGGTGTCGACAAAACGCCAGACCTTGCCGCCCAGCTCAATCTGCTCGTCGATGGGGTCACGGGTGGTGCCGGCGAGCTCGTTGACGACAACGCGTTCCTCGCCCGCGGCCTTGTTCAGCAGCGACGACTTGCCCACGTTGGGACGTCCCAAAATAGCGACGCGACGGGGTCCACCGATTTCGGTCTTTGCTACCGCCGATACCGAGGGAAGAACCTTCATGGCTGCTTCGAGCAGGTCGTACACGCCACGACCGTGAATAGCGGACACGGGATAAGGCTCGCCGAGGCCCAGCGACCACAGGGCTGCTGCTTCGGCCTCCATGCGGGGGTCATCGACCTTGTTAGCGACAAGAATTACGGGTCGGTTGGTGGCACGAAGCATCTTGACGACACGCTCGTCCGTGGCAGTAGCACCCACAACGGCGTCCACGACAAAGAGCACCGCATCGGCAAGCTCGATCGCGATCTCGGCTTGGGCTGCGACACTGGCATCGATGCCGCGAGCGTCGGGCTCCCAGCCACCGGTGTCGACGATGGTGAACTTGCGGTCGTTCCATTCGGCCTTGTACGACACGCGGTCACGAGTCACACCGGGGGTGTCCTCGACCACTGCCTCGCGACGACCCAGAATACGGTTCACCAGTGCCGACTTGCCCACGTTGGGTCGACCGACAATCGCCAAAACGGGCAGAGCAGGAAGTTCGATTGCCTCGGTGGTGTCACCCAGTCGCGCCTCGATGATGGCAATGTCATCCTCATCGAGGTCATATTCCGCAAGGCCCTGTCGGAGCGCATCGGCGCGAACCGAAGCTTCTTCGTCGCTCAGCGCCTCGAGCTTGTCATACAGGTCGGGCATTTCGGGGTAGTCGTCGTTGTCGCTCACGGAGCACTCACTTTCACACGCACAATGTCATAGACGGCATCGACCGTCTGCTCAAAATTCAAATCCGATGAATCAACGGGAACGACTCCCGGTGCGGCCGTGAGGAAGTTCACGACACTCGAATCCTTGGTGTCCCGCGCACGGAGCGAACGCTCGGTGTCCTCGCGGGATGCGCCGGCAACCTCACCAGCACGCCGTGCCATTCTAACCTCTTCGCGGGCCGTCAGCAGAATGCGGGCCGTCGCATCCGGCACAACCACGGTGGTGATGTCGCGGCCTTCGACGACGATACCGGGTCGATCACACTCGGCGATGAGCCTCCGAGTCAACAGTTTCATGAACAGTCGAACCTCGGGATTCACCGCAACGGCGCTGACCATGTCACTAATTTCGGAACGTCGGATGATCGTCGTCACATCGGTTTCCCCCACACGAACGTGCTCGTGGGCGGGGTCAACCGAGATTTCGTAGGGGAATGCTTCCAGCACTGCCGATACTTCAGCCGTCGATGACGCATCAACACCGGTCTCTGACAACCACCAGGCGAGAGCGCGGTATGCAGCCCCCGTGTCCAGAAACCCATAGCCAGCCCGAGTCGCTACCGCACGGGAAACCGAAGATTTTCCGCTGCCCGCGGGGCCATCAATCGCGACGACGAGTTCGCTCATGCGTCGTCCCCCGCGATACGCCAACCCCGCGCCTCAAGGTCTGCGACCAGTTGAGCCTCAGCCTCGGGCAACACACTAATTTCGGCGAAACCGACCTGTGCGCCGGGCGAGTGCTCGAGCCTCAGGTCCTCCATGTTGACACCCAGGTCGCCGATTTCGGTCAACAAGGCGGCCAACTGGCCGGGACGGTCATCAATGATGACGAGAATTTGCGCAAATTTACGGCTGTTACCGTGCTTGCCCGGGATACGGGAGACTCCCGCATTACCGTGGGCCATCAGCGACGCGACCGCGCCCTCGCCGGCGCCCGATTCGAGACCCTCGATCACCGTGGTCAAGTTATCGCGGACACCGCGCAACACCTCGGTCACAGATTCCGCGTTTGCCGACAGAATCTGTACCCACAATGCGGGGTCACTCGAGGCAATACGGGTCACATCCCGCACGCCTCCCCCCGCGAGGTTCATCGCGTCGCCCGCAGCACCCAACAGACTCGCGGCAACCGCTGAGGACACAACCTGCGGCACGTGCGAGACCACGGCGACGGCGGCATCGTGATCGGCGGGACTCATGCGCACAAGGCTCGCCCCCACATCGTGGGCAAGGTCCTCGACGAGTCGAACAGATTCCGTCGTGGAAGCCGAGGTGGGGCACAACACCCACGCACGCCCGGTGAAAATATCGGCCCGGGCCGAGACGGCTCCCCCGCGCTCACGCCCCGCCATGGGGTGAGACCCGACATAGCGGCTGAGGTCGACGCCCTTGTCGGTCAACTGAGTCACGATAGACTGCTTGACGCTTGTCACATCCGTGACCGTTGCCTGAGGGAACAAACCAAGTTCACGTTCAATCGTTGCCGCAGCCACGTCCGGCGGCACACAGACGATCACCAACGTGGGATTGTCGCCGTCCCGTGCCGCACGACCAGCGCCATACTGCGATGCGAGGACCACGGCCGTGGGCGACACATCGACCAGCGACACGTCCACGCCGTTGCGTGTGAGCACGAGACCCAACGAGGTACCGAGAAGTCCGGCGCCAACAATTCGGACCTCACCATGGATTCGACCGTCAGTCACGCTCGCCTCCCTCGGTGTCGTCGCGTCGGGACAGCGTGATGATGTTCCGTACTTCCACATTAGTGAGTTCGCGGGTTTGACCGGCCTTGAGCCCGCCGATATGCAGGGGCCCGAAACTCTTACGGTGCAGGTCAATTACGGGATGACCGATTGCATCGCACAGCCGGCGAACAATACGGTTACGGCCCGAATGCAGGGTGATTTCAATCACCGAAGTCCCCCGCGACGGACTGCCCACGATGTGCGCCTTGTCCACACGAATGAACCCGTCCTCCAATTCGAGGCCGTCCTTCAACAACCGCAACGTACCCGGCGCAACTTCGCCCTGAACCTTCGCCAAATACGTCTTTGATACCTCGAATGAGGGATGAGCCAATACGTGCGCAGCATCGCCATCATTCGTCAGAATCAACAAACCCGACGTCTCGTAATCCAAGCGGCCCACATTGAACAGACGCTCGTCGTAGTCGCGAACAAATTCCTGCAAATCGCGTCGACCGTGTTCGTCCATCATCGAAGACACCACGCCGGTGGGTTTGTTCAACATGACATAGCGCTTCGACACATCGGTCTGCACGGCAACACCCTTGACCGTGATCCGATCGTGTTCCGGATCCACACGGGTGCCCAGCTCGGTGACAACCTTGCCATTGACCTTGACAAACCCGCGTTCAATCAAAATTTCGCTGGCACGACGAGACGCCACGCCCGCTGCTGCCAACACCTTCTGCAGGCGCTCAGCTGACATCGTCGAAGCCATCGGAGCCGTCATCGAGCAACGGCGAAATGAGGGGAAGATCCGAAATGTTGTCAATGCCCAAATGGGTCAACAGCATGTCCGTCGTGCCGTACAAAATTGCCCCAGTTTCCAGGTCTGTGCCGGTTTCGGTGATCAAACCACGCCCGACCAGAGTACGAATGACCGAATCCACGTTCACCGCACGAATGCTGGAAACCTGGCTGCGGGAAACGGGCTGCTTGTACGCGATCACGGCCAAGGTTTCCAAGGCAGCCTGCGACAACTTTGACGGATTCTGCGAGTGGACAATGTCACGGACAAGGTCGTCAAAAACTTCGCGGACATAAATGCGCCAGCCGCCGCCGACCTCACGCAGTTCAAAACCACGCATCGGCCCATCAAGTTCGCCGTTGAAATCCGCCATCAGCGTGTTCAGCGCCTCGGAAACCTCGCCGACGGGAACCTCGAGGACGGTCGCCAACGACACAATCCCCTGCGGCTCGTCGGCGACCATCAAAATGGCTTCGAGTGCGCGTGCAAGATCACGCTCCATAATCTGCTCCTAGGGTGATGAGGTTCTCGTCTGACCAATTCGAGGCTGTCCACCGCAAGGTGAGCTCCCCCAACGGCTCCAACTGTTCAAATGCGACAGCCGACTGTCGGTACAGTTCCAGAATCGCGAGGAAACGTGCCACGATGACGCCCTTTTGGTCGGCGCCGGCAATGATCTGCCGAAACGTTGTCGCACCGGCACGAACCAATGACACAACGATTGCGGCCTGCTCGCGCACGCTGACGAGCGGTGCGTGCAAATGGTCCAGGCCTACAACGGGAATTTCTCGAGGCGCCAGAGCCAGCATCGCAATCGTGGCAAAATCGCCGACCGAAGTGGTCCACACGAGTTCCGGAATTTTTTCGCGGAACTTTTCTTCCAAACGCACGTTGCGGGGATGACGACGCGACTCGGCTTCGATGCGGGAGTTGAACCACACCGAAATGTCCTTGAACGCTCGGTACTGCAAGAGCCGCGCGAACAACAGGTCGCGCGCCTCGAGAATGGCGACATCCTCGGCGTCGGCGTATTCGCCCTGCGGCAGCAAACCCACAATTTTCATGTCCAACAGCGTTGCGGCAACGACAAGAAATTCGCTCGCCGCATCCATTTCGGCGATGCCATCGAGGTCTCGCAGATACGACAAGAATTCGTTCGTCACAGCACCCAACGACACATCGGTGATGTCCAACTCGTGCTTCGAAATCAGCCGAAGCAACAGGTCAAACGGGCCGTCGAAATTTGTCAGACTGACCCGGAAACCGTCCTCCGTTTCAGGCAATCTTTCCACTAGCAATCAGTTCCTTCGCGAGCTCGCGGTATGCGTTGGCCGCGGGGTGCTCGGGAGCGAAGCTGGTGATCGGCGAACCCGCGATAGTCGAGTCGGGGAACTTGACGGTGCGGTGAATGGCCGTGTTCAAAACCTTGTCGCCCAGGTTCACGTGCAGAGTCTCGAGGACTTCCTTCGAGTGCAGTGTGCGAGGGTCGTACATCGTCGGGATGATGCCGTCGATCTGGATGATCGGGTTGGTGCGCTGAGTGACCTTCTCGATTGTGTCGAGAAGCAATGCCACACCGCGCAAAGCAAAGTATTCACAGGCCAGGGGAATCAGAACGCCGTGTGCAGCGGTCAACGCGTTGACCGTCAGCAGACCCAGCGAGGGCTGGCAGTCGATGAAAATCACGTCGTACTCGGCGACGATGGGACGCAACACGGACGCGAGAATGCTTTCGCGAGCGACCTCGTTCACGAGCTGGACTTCCGCAGCTGACAGATCGATGTTGGCGGGGATGATGTGGATGCCGTCAACCTTGGTGGGTTTGATGACCTGACGGACATCCTTGACCTTACCCATCATGAGCTCATAGATCGTGTCGCCCTCGTGGTTCATCATGCCCAAACCTGCGGTCAGACCGCCTTGAGGGTCAAAGTCCACGACGAGAACCTTACGGCCAAATTCTGCCAAGGCGCCGGCCAAAGAGATCGTTGTTGTGGTTTTTCCCACGCCACCCTTTTGGTTGCACATTGCAATGATGCGTGCAGGTCCGTGACCGTTCAACGGGGTGGGTTCGGGGAAATCGCTCATGTCCTAATTCTAGGGGTGCCGGACCCCCACCGGTCCAAATTACTGCGGCGCCAAGGCGCGCGGATGGGCGGTGCGATAGGCCTCTGTCACAGCATCCCGGGTGACCAGAGTGTAAATCTGAGTCGTCGCCACCGACGAGTGGCCCAAAAGTTCCTGAACTACGCGAATATCCGCCCCACCACGCAACAGGTGGGTGGCACACGAGTGCCGGAAGGTGTGAGGAGAAATATGCGCGGTCACACCCGCGCGTTCTGCTGCCGACCGGATGATGAGGAAGATCATCTGCCGGGACAAGGGCTTCCCGCGGGCGCCAAGAAAAAGTTCAGCATGCCCTCCCGCACGTGACGCCAGCACGGGGCGGGAACGCACCAGGTAGGCATCCAAAGCGGCCCTGGCATAGCTGCCCAACGGCACGATTCGTTGCTTGTTGCCCTTGCCCGTCACGGTGACAAATTCACGGATGCCGTCATCGACCACATCATCGACGGTCATCGTCACCGCCTCGGACACTCGGGCGCCCGTTGAGTACAAAAACTCGAGCAGTGCTTTGTCGCGAAGCCCGATAACGGTTTCCGTCTCGACGGAATCCAAAATCAATCCAACTTCTTCGACCGAGAGCGCTTTGGGCAGCCGGGACGGGATATTCGGGGTCATCACCGAACCGGTGGGATCCGCCTCGATAATTCCCTCGTCGACGAGGTAACGGTGAAACGACTTCAGGACAGAAAAGGCGCGGGCCACACTGGTTGACGCCAGCCCCGCCTGGCGCAACGAACCCAAATATTCGCTGACGTCCTGCGAGGTCACCGCCGACACGGGGCGGTCGCCCACAAACTCACACCAACGGGCAAGATCGCGACGATACGCAGCCACCGTGTGGGCGCTGCGGCCACGTTCCACCGAGGTGTACCGCAGAAACCTATCGACCGCGACATCAATGACGGGCTCAATGCCGCGATCACCGATGCGCACGATGACCTACTGGGATTCCGAACCGTCGAAGAGTACCTCGGCGTTCTGACGGTCAATTGCGGCAGCAACCAGTCCGCGGAACAGCGGGTGGGCATCCGTCGGACGCGAACGCAGCTCGGGGTGAGCCTGTGTTGCGACGTAGTACGGGTGAACCTCGCGCGGCAGTTCCACGAACTCGACGAGCGAGCCGTCGGGGCTGGTACCCGAGAACGAGAGACCGGCTTCACCGATTAGCGCACGGTAGGCGTTGTTGACCTCGTAGCGGTGACGGTGACGCTCGAACACCGAGTGTGCGCCGTAGGTTTCCGCGACAACGGAGCCATCGGCGAGCGCCGCCTCGTACAGACCCAAACGCATGGTGCCACCCAGGTCACCACCCGAGACAATGTCGACCTGCTCAGCCATGGTCGCGATGACCGGGTACTGAGTGTCGGGATCAAATTCAGTGGACGAGGCACCGTCGATACCCACGACGTTGCGTGCGTATTCGATCACCATGCACTGGAGGCCAAGGCACAGACCCAAGGTGGGGATGCCGTTCTCGCGGGCGAAACGCAACGCCCCGAGCTTGCCTTCAATTCCACGAATTCCGAAACCACCAGGCACACAGATGCCGTCCACATCGCCCAGCTTTTCCTGAGCTCCCGCGGGGGTTTCGCAGTCATCCGACGCGACCCATCGAATGTTGACCTTTGCGTCGTTGGCGAAACCACCGGCACGCAGTGCTTCGGTCACGGACAAATAGGCGTCGGGAAGGTCAATGTACTTACCCACCAACGCGATGGTGACCTCGCGTGCGGGGTTGTGTACGACGTTGAGCAGGTGAGCCCACTCGCCCCATTCAACTTCACCGGCGTCAAGCCCGAGCTGGTTGATGATGTACGAGTCGAGTCCCTGCGAGTGCAGCATGGCGGGAATGTCGTAGATGCTGGGAGCATCGGTGGCGTTCACCACAGCGTCTTCGTCAACGTCACACATCAGTGCGATCTTGCGGCGGTTTCCGGCTAACACGGGACGGTCTGAACGCAGCACGAGAGCGTCGGGCTGGATTCCGATGGAACGTAACGCTGCGACAGAGTGCTGGGTCGGCTTGGTCTTCTGTTCACCCGAAGCACCCATGTAGGGAACGAGGGATACGTGGACGAAGAAAACATTCTTACGGCCCAGTTCGTGTCGAACCTGTCGAGCGGACTCGATGAATGGCTGGCTTTCGATGTCACCCACGGTGCCACCGATTTCGGTGATGATCACGTCGGGGCGAGGCGTCTGCTCGGCCTGAAGGCGCATGCGACGCTTAATTTCGTCGGTGATGTGCGGGATGACCTGTACGGTCTCGCCAAGGTATTCGCCACGGCGTTCACGCTGGATGACGCTCGAATAGATCTGACCCGTCGTGACATTCGCGGCCTGGCCGAGGTTGATGTCGAGGAAACGCTCGTAGTGCCCGATGTCGAGGTCGGTTTCCGCGCCGTCATCGGTGACGAACACTTCACCGTGCTGGAACGGGTTCATCGTGCCCGGGTCGACGTTGAGGTAAGGGTCGAGTTTCTGCATCACGACGTGCAAGCCGCGTGCCGTGAGAAGGTTGCCGAGGCTAGCCGCCGTCAGGCCCTTACCCAGTGAGGAAACTACGCCACCCGTCACAAAAATGTGCTTAGTTACTGGGTTGGCTCCGCCGAATTCTTCATCATTCTTCACGGGATTTAACTCTATCGCGTGTTCGGTGAAATTGGAGAATCACGTTCGCTCAGAGCGCGTCGCGGAAGCCACGTGCGCCCTCGAGGAGTTCCAGAGCGTGCGCCCTCGCCGTGTCACTGTCGGGTGTCCCGCTCAACAGTCGAGCAATTTCGGAAATTCGACCGTTGTCGTCGAGCGTCGTGATTGTCGATTCGGTGAATTCGCCGCTGGTGTCCTTGACGATTGTCAGGTGGTTGTCGGCAAACGCGGCGACCTGAGCCAGGTGCGTCACCACAATAACCTGTGCGTTGCGCGACAAACGCGAAAGGCGACGGCCAATCTCCAGAGCGCTGGCTCCGCCAACACCGGAATCAACTTCATCGAAGACCATCGTGGGGACACTGTCCGTTCCCGCAATAACGACCTCCAGCGCAAGCATGATCCGGGAAAGCTCACCACCCGATGCGCTCTTTGCCACGGGCCGAGGCTCGGTGCCGGGGTGCGGGGTCAACGAAAATTCGATGACGTCCGCCCCGTGTGACGTCAAATCCGGTGACGGCGTGACCGAAACGTGAAACGTCGCGGTCGGCATCGACAGCGCGCGAATTTCTGCGGTGACAGCTGAACTTAACCGCGATGCCGCATCAGCACGACCGGAACTGATCTGTGCTGCGAGCGATTCGAGAGTGGCGCGAAGTCGGACAATGTGTGCGTCGAGCTCGGTGATTTCATCCGAGGTGCGGTCCAAATCAAAGAGCCGGTCGCTCGCGGTGGCCAGCAGGCCGAGCACATCGTCGAGAGTGGGACCGTATTTACGGACGAT
>JBEEON010000039.1:0-3802 GCA_041191625.1 Actinomycetota bacterium
CATTTGGAGTGACCGGACATAGTTACCTCTCGTAGTAGTGCTGTGAAATTCTATCCATCGACCAGCGACGGAACGACGACCGACTCGACAAACCACTGGTGCAATGCCGTTTCGCCCGTCACCTCGGGGTGGAACGACACACCCACGGCATTGCCCTGTCGGACGCCCACAATCTTGCCGTTCGGAAGGGTGCTCAACACAGACACGCCATCCCCCACCGAGGAAATGACCGGCCCGCGGATAAACGCGACATGCAACGGCGAGTCGCCGATTTCCGAAACAGTGACATCGGTCTCAAACGATTCCGACTGTGAACCGAAAGCGTTACGCTCGACAACAATGTCGAGACCACCGAAGGTTTGCTGATCCGCCAAGCCGCCCGTGATGCGATCGGCCAACATGATCAGCCCCGCGCAGGTGCCCAAGACCGGCAGCCCTGAGTGAATGCGGTTCACGATCGAGTCGCGAACACCGAAAATTCTCGACAGTTTGTCGATGACGCTCGACTCGCCACCGGGTATAACCAATGCGTCCACTGCGGCCACATCAGCTGGGGTACGGACCTCTGCGGTGTCGTACCCCAGCTCCTGCAGAGTGTGAACGTGCTCGCGCACGTCACCCTGAAGCGCAAGGACGCCAATCAGCGGGCGGTTGTTACCAGCCACGCTCAGAGAGACGGTGAGGTGCGGGAAGGTCAGACACGTTGATGCCAACCATGGCTTCACCCAAGCCGCGCGACGCTTCAGCAACGACAGCGGGGTCGTTGTAGAACGTGGTGGCCTTGACGATTGCGGCGGCACGCGCTGCGGGGTTACCCGACTTGAAGATACCCGAACCCACAAAGACACCGTCGGCGCCCAGCTGCATCATCAACGCAGCGTCAGCGGGGGTTGCGACACCACCAGCGGTGAACAAAACGACGGGGAGCTTCCCGGTACGAGCGACCTCGACAACGAGTTCGTAGGGAGCCTGCAGTTCCTTCGCGGCGACATAGAGTTCGTCGTCGGTCTTAGCCGACAGTGCACGAACCTCACCCAGGATGGTGCGGATGTGCTTCGTTGCCTCGGAAACGTCACCGGTACCGGCTTCACCCTTCGAACGGATCATGGCAGCACCCTCGGTGATGCGACGCAGTGCCTCGCCCAGGTTGGTGGCACCACACACGAAAGGAACGGTGAAGGGGAACTTGTCGATGTGGTTGACGTAGTCGGCGGGCGACAGCACCTCGGACTCGTCGATGTAGTCAACACCCAGGGTCTGAAGGATCTGTGCCTCGACGAAGTGACCGATGCGAGCCTTGGCCATAACCGGAATCGACACGGTCGAAATGATCTGGTCAATCAGGTCGGGGTCGCTCATGCGGGCTACGCCGCCCTGAGCACGAATGTCTGCGGGGACACGCTCGAGTGCCATGACGGCAACGGCGCCGGCATCCTCAGCGATTTTGGCCTGTTCGGCGGTGACAACGTCCATGATGACGCCGCCCTTGAGCATTTCGGCAAGGCCGCGCTTAACGCGCGCGGTTCCGACGGTGTTTTCCGTCATGTTTATCTCTCCTAGTAGAGGTGTATCCCGAACGGGTGGTTCAAGTTTAGTTGGGTTGAGGCCATGCCTTGGCGAGTTCACTGCGAACTTCGCCGAGAAGTCGCGGAATTGCCTTCGTCTGCGCAACGATGGGGAAGAAATTTGCATCGTTTCGCCATCGAGGCACGATGTGTTGGTGCAAATGTTCTTCGACACCTGCGCCCGCGACCTCGCCCTGGTTCATGCCCAGATTGAACCCTACACAGCCCGACACGTCCCGCAGAACTCGCATTGCGATTTGTGACAACTCGGCAATCTCGGCGACCTCTTCGGCAGTAGCAAGGTCATAGGTGGCGACATGGCGGTACGGGCACACGAGCAAATGGCCCGAGTTGTAGGGGTACAAGTTCAACAACACATAGGCGTGTGTGCCGCGAAAAACGATGAGGGACTCCTCGTCTGATTTTTCGGTCGCCACACAGAACGGGCACCCCACATGTCCCGTTTCCTTGGCCAAATAGACCATGCGGTGAGGCGTCCACAAACGTTCAAAACCGTTAGGGGCACCCGGGTGACCCTCCGCGGTTTCGTACGCGTCAGGTTCGGTCACAACTCTGTCGATCGGGTCGCGATACGGTCGAGGATGCGCTCGATAGCCTCGGCAACGGGAACACCGTTGATCTGCTCCCCATTACGGAAACGGAACGACACGGCACCGTTGGCGCGGTCCTCCTCACCAGCAATGAGCTGGTATGGGACCTTGGCCATCGTGTGGTTGCGAATCTTCTTCTGCATACGGTCGTCGCTGGTGTCCAACTGCGCGCGAACGCCCTGAGCCTTCAGCTGTCCGATGACATCGTTCAGGTAGTCGGCGTATTCCTCGGCCACGGGGATACCCACGACCTGCACCGGCGCGAGCCAGACGGGGAAGGCACCGGCATAGTGCTCGATGAGGACACCAAAGAATCGTTCGATCGACCCAAACAGTGCACGGTGAATCATGACGGGACGCTTACGTGAACCATCGTTTGCCGTGTACTCAAGGTCGAAACGTTCCGGAAGGTTGAAGTCCAACTGAATCGTCGACATCTGCCAGGTGCGACCGATTGCGTCCCGCGCCTGAACCGAAATCTTGGGGCCATAGAACGCAGCCCCGCCGGGGTCCGGCACCAGCGTCAGGCCCGATTCCGTCGCCACGCGCTCCAGCGTTGCCGTCGCGGTCTCCCACAACGTGTCGTCACCGACAAACTTTTCCTTCGTTGCGTCACGAGTGGACAGCTCCAGATAGAAATCGGTCAGACCGTAGTCGCGCAGAAGTCCCAGAACGAAGTCGAGGACGCCCTTCAGCTCTGCCTCCATCGCTTCGACGGTGGTAAAGATGTGTGCGTCGTCCTGGGTCATGCCCCGGACACGAGTCAAACCATGCACGACACCGCTCTTTTCGTAGCGGTACACCGAACCAAATTCAAACAACCGAAGCGGCAGATCACGATACGAACGACCCTGCGACCGGTAAATGAGGATGTGGAACGGGCAGTTCATCGGCTTCAGGTAATAGTCAACGCCCGCACGAGTGACCTCACCCGCATCATTGCGAACCTCGTCGAGGTGCATGGGAGGGAACATGCCGTCCTTGTACCAGGCAAGGTGACCGCTCTGTTCGAACAGGTTCTGCTTGGTGATGTGCGGCGAATACACGAACTCGTAACCGCCCTCTTCGTGGCGCTTGCGAGAATAATCCTCCATGGTCTTGCGCACGACGCCACCCTTGGGGTGGAACACGGCAAGTCCAGAGCCGATTTCGTCGGGGAACGAGAACAGATCGAGTTCCGCGCCCAGGCGACGGTGATCGCGCTTTGCAGCCTCCTCCAGGCGCTCCGTGTATTCACGCAAACCCTGCTTGTTGGGCCATGCGGTGCCGTAAATTCGCTGCAACTGCTTGTTTTTCTCGGAACCGCGCCAATACGCGGCAGCCAAACGCATGAGCTTCACGCCCTCGCCGATCATGCGAGTGTTCGGCAGGTGAGGCCCGCGGCACAGGTCCTTCCACACCGTTTCGCCCGTCTTGGGGTCGACATTGTCATAAATGGTGAGCTCGGCGCCACCCACCTCGACGCTCTCATTGTCATCCCCGGTGTTTCCACCCTTCAGACCGATGAGTTCCAGCTTGTAAGGCTCCGACGCCAACTCGGCGCGCGCCTCGTCCTCGGTAACCACGCGGCGCATGAAACGCTGACCCTCGCGGATGATACGGCTCATTTCCTTGTCCAAGGCGCTC
>JBEEON010000040.1:0-8577 GCA_041191625.1 Actinomycetota bacterium
GCGGTGCAACGCAATACCTTTTTCCAGGTTGCGACGGATGTGGTTCGCGGGAACCATCTTTGCGACCACCTTGGAACCGATGGTGGGCAGCATGTAATAGATGTATTCGACGCCCGAGGCCGCGATTTTGGCTTCGAGTTCTGCAACCACTTCGGGGCGCATGTTTGCGGCCTGGTGGGCGTGAAATGCTCCGTTGTCTGTGAGCGCTGCGCTGACGACGTTGTCAGTGTTCATTGCGTGTCCTTTTCCCTAGGGTGTGTGGGTTGGAAGTGGTGATCTATTTGTCGTCGACGATGAAGATTGCCTGCACGGGGCACACGTCCATCGAGTCTTCGATGTCGGCGCGAAGCGAATCGTCAACGTTCTCTTCGTATTGCAGGATTCCGGCCTCGTCGATGCGGAAAACGCTGGGGGCGGTGATGGTGCACTGGCCGTGGTTGTCGCACAGTTTGCGGTCTACGTGGATTTTCATGGTGTCTCCTTGTGGTGGTTAGGGTGCTGGGGTAAAGGTCAGGGGAAGGCGAACGGGGCCGGTGTTTCCCGAGTCGGGAAGCCACTCGTCGACTCCGCCGAGTTTCATGTCGCGCATGCGGCGGGCGAGGATCGGGTAGGCCACGGTCATGTCGGCGCGCGCCACGAAGTGTCCGAGGCAGTGGTGAATTCCGCCGCCGAAACCGTAGTGAGGCGCGTGCTCGCCCTCGATGTCCATCTCGGGGTCCGGGAACGCCAAGGGGTCGGTGCCCGACGACTGGGTGAAGAGGTGGACAGTTGTCCCCTTGTCGATGGTGAGCCCCTCGTATTCGAAGGTGGTCACGGCTTCACGGGTCACCCACGTGGTCGTGGGGTTCGTGCGCATGACCTCTTCGGTCGCGGCCTTGCCCAGTTCGGGTCGCTGCGCGAGCAGGTCCCACTGTGCAGGGTTGTGCAGGAAGGACTGAATTCCCAGGCCCAGCTGGTTACGCGTGGTGTCCATGCCGCCAAAGATCATGAGCACCAGTGCGTTGCGCAGTTCGGCATCACTCAGGGATTCGCCGTCCTTGTTTGCTTCGACGAGTCGGGTGATGAAGTCGTCCTTCGGGTTCTGCTGGCGGTCGACGATCAGGTCTTCCGCGTATCGGAACAGTTCCCCGAGTGCATCCTCAATCGTGGGAAGTTCTTCGTTGATGGTGACACCCAGTGCGAGACCGATCGTCGAGGCGAGCCTCGCGATGGTGGGCCATTCCGATTCGGGGATACCCAGCAGGATGCACAACACCCGGGTGGCGTAGGGTTCCGCAAAGTCGGCAACAAATTCGCATCGACCGGATGCGGCGTACGCGTCGACGAGTTCCTCGGCGAGCTCGTGGAATCGAGGAATCAGGGGTTCGATGTGTCGTGGCGCGAACGCGGGGTTGACGAGGCGTCGGATGCGGTGGTGGTCTTCACCTTCGAGCACGAGCAGGCAGGTGGTCCACCAGTCATAGAAGAGACCGCTGTGGACGCCGTTGTGCGCGGGCCATTGGCCGCTGCCCTGGCTGAGTCGCTGATCTTTGAGCAGCTGGCTGACCTGTGCGTATCGCAACACGGCGATGCCGTAGTTGGTGCGCGCGTACCAGCTGCGTTCACGTGCCGATCGCACTTCTTCGGAGTGCATCGCAAATGTGGGGTCAGAGATGTTGAAGTACGGTGCTTCGGTCGTGCTGCTCATGGTGGAACCTCTTCGTTCGGTCATGCGTTTCGAGTCCGGGATGGTGGCCTCGAAAGTTGTTACGTATGTCTAACACACCTTCCATAAAAACTGCAATACTGAATGATTTATTTTTCGAAATGCCGCAAAAACCGCATAAGTACGCGCATCGCCCGGCGCGCCTCGACACGCCCGCGACACGCGACACGAAATATTTCAGTAAATCCTCTAGCACTGAGGTAAAAACCGCGCTACTGTTCCAACAGCACAAAGAGGTGCAGGACCAAAGTCCCTTTCGGACTGCGGGCATCTCTCGGATTCCCAAATGAAAGGTCACAATGTCTGACAACGGAACAGCCAAGGCTGGACTCGGCGACTCAGAACACCTCAGTGTTCTGGGACACGGCGACACGTATCACCGTTCTATGTCCCTGTGGGCAAACCTCGCCCTGGGCTTCACCTACCTCTCGCCGCTCGTCGCAATCTATGCGTACTTCGGCCTCGGACTCGCGACCGCCGGACCCGGCTCGGTCTTCTGGATCCTCATCGTCGGAGCAGGACAGCTGCTCGTCGCCCTCGTCATGGGTGAAGTCGTATCCCAGTACCCCATCGCTGGTGGCATCTATCCCTGGATGCGCCGCCTCTGGGGAGCAAAGTCCGCATGGTTCGCCGCATGGATTTACGTGTGGGCCATGATCGTGACCATCACCTCGGTCGCCGAATACGGCACAATCTTCCTCGCCAACGTGCTGGGAATCACCGAGGTCACCCCCGAAATCACACTGCTCCTGGCACTCGGACTGCTGACCATCGCGCTGCTGCTGAACCTCGGCGGCACCAAGATGCTCTCGCGCATCGCACGCATCGGCCTGTTCGCCGAACTGATCGGTGTCGTCGGCCTGGGTCTCTACCTGCTGATCTTCCAGCGCAAGAACGACATCAGCGTGTTCTTCGACGGATTCATGAACGGTGGCGAGGACTACATGACCGCGTTCATCGGCGCATCCATCGTCGGCCTCTTCATGTTCTATGGCTTCGAGGCCTGTGGCGACGTTGCCGAAGAAGTCTCGGACGCAGCACGCCAGGTGCCCCGCGCCATGTACCTCACCATCTTTGTGGGTGGCGTATCGGCCCTCATGTCGTACGTCGGATACGTGCTCGCAGCACCCAACCTCGATGCAATCGTCGCCGGCGAAGAAGCCGACCCGATCGCCGCGATCCTCACCGCACTGTTCGGCGAGACCGGCATGCGCCTGTTCCTCATCGTCGCCGTCATGGCATTCATCTCGTGTGTACTGAGCCTCCAGGCCGCCGCAAGCCGCCTGCTGCACTCGTTCGCCCGTGACGAAATGCTGCCCGGCAGCGCATGGTTGAGCAAGATCTCGGCACGCTCGCAGGTCCCCACCAACGCGCTCATTGTCGCCAGTGTCGTCCCCATGGTGCTCTGCGGTGTCATCTATGTGAACCCCGCAACCCTGCTCCCCATCACGATGTTCGCCGTACTCGGTATCTACATCGCATTCCAGTCCGTCGTTCTGGCAGCACTGCGTCAGCGCGTCAAGGGCTGGAAGCCCGCCGGCCCCTTCAGCCTCGGCAGCTGGGGCATCGTGGTCAACGTTGCCGCACTGGCATACGGCATCTGGGCCATCTACAACCTGACCCTGCCCGGCGCCAGCGGCGACTTTGCCACTGACTACGTCGTGCACATCGGTCTGGGCGCAGTTCTGGTCCTCGGCGCACTGTACTTCGTCATCGCACGCCCCGACAAGAAGTCGGGATCGCCCCAGGGCGACGCGATCGAGGTAGCCGCCAAGATTCGCGCGCTGCACTCCAGCAAGTAATCACCCCAACGACAGGGCTCCACGGAAACGTGGGGCCCTGTTGCTATTCCCAGGCACTGAAAACGAGGCGCACGCCCAGCCCCGCCATGACCACAGATGCGACTCGGTCGATGGCGGTCTTTGCGCGGGCGTAGGCGGCCCGGGGTCCCGCGCTGGAAAACACCAACGACACCACGGCGTACCAGATGACCTCGAGGGAAAACAGAATCGGCGGAATCACGAGGTAGAACATGACGGTGGGGTGCTGGGGCATGAACGCCGAAAAGACTCCCCCATACACAATCGCCGTCTTGGGGTTACTGATCTGCGTCATCACGGCCTGCCACAACGGCGCACGGCCCGAGCCCTCTGTCACCGAGAACGCCATCGGTTTGCGTGAACCACGCCACATCCGCACGCCGATATAGACCAGGTAGGCGCCGCCGGCCACCTTGAGAGCCACAAACAACCACGGCACTGTGGCCAAAATCGTGTACAAACCCACGAGCGCACTCAACGAAAAGAACAGCCCACCACAGCCCATACCCAAAGCGGCCCACAATCCCGCGGCTCGCCCTTTCGACACACTGGTCGACGCCACCATCAGCACACTGGGCCCGGGGCTGACGATACCCATCGTCATCGCCAGCGCAATCGCGGCAATGGCCGCTGTCTCGTTCACCGGCTAGTCCCGGTACGCGGCGATGACGCGACCCAAATAGTTTGTCGCACCCGCGACAACACCAAACACCGCTGCGCGGTAGAACCACACGGTGACACGGATTTGCGTGTGCAGTGCGGATCCCGGCTGCTGCGCCTCGGAACCGGCAAGTCCAATCACCATGACAATCAACGCAGCCAGCGCGACGGCACCAACCAACAGAGCCCAGTACCATCGCGGAATCGTGATGCGGCCCAGCGACCACACCACGCCCAGAATCGCTCCGACAGCGAGAAGAGCGACACCGCCCTCCAGTGGATCAAAAAGCCCAAAAAGCGAGATAACTACCGCGATACCCTGCAGAATCGAGGCGGCGAGCAAACGGCGTTGAGTCATCACACCATTCTGTAGCACCGGCCGAAGCCGCGCGAGTTATTGGCCCGACAGACCCCGACGGATGGCGCTCAGACCGGAACGGGCGATGTAACGGAACGTCGCGATGGTTTCGTTGGGGCTCGGTTCGATGGCGTCGACGAGCCATTCGTCGCCGTTTTGGGGCTGTGCACGCCACTGGGCGTACAGGAAAGAGTCCGCATTGAATGGGAACTGCGACCGGTTACCGAAACGTTGACCCGAGCCGTCGGCGCGTGTATTCCAGCCCGCAAAAGCGAAACCAGGACGGCTGTAGCCGTTAGCATCCAGGGTGGAATCGGCGTGCGCGGTCTGTGCGGGCATATCCCCCGCCCCTCCGTTGGGGTGGAAGAACACCGTGCTGGTCTGTGGCGCCACGATAGTGCGAATCGCGCCCGTCAGCGGCAGCCTGCCCGAGCGGGACACCACGGGTGCCGAACCGTTGAGCAACAGGCGACAGACGGCGAACCCGTAAGCGCCGATCGAAATGAAACCCGAGTTGACCGAGCTGTTCGCGCCATCAACAAAATCTAGGTTGTGTTCAAACAGGTAAATTTTGACCTCATCGGCCTCGGCATTGTTTACCCGGAACGTCGAACCCGCTTCACCCGACACCGTGAACGACATCGAGTCGCTGTGCCGAGTCACGGTGTACTCGGGTACTACACGGGGATTGCCGGGGGTGCTCACGAAGGTGCCTCACTGTGTCACGGCCTCGATCGAGGCTCGTGGGAGTTGATACCTTGAGCATATTTTTATTACCGAGATATTGCAACATGGGTCAAAACCGCGACCCGGCTGGATTAGCGGCGGCGCGCAGCACCCGCAGTGACAAACGACACCGCAAGGAACGCCGTAATCACCCACAACATGTTAGACATGCCGATGGCGTGCCCCACAAAACCCAGAAGAGGCGGGCCCACCAAAAATGCTGCGTAACCACAGGTTGTGACGAATGCCACGGTACGCGCGGGATTCGGCATCTCGCCCGCGGCAGAGATGAAGAGCGGGAACGCCAGCGCGACTCCGGCGCCCCACAATACGACTCCGATAAACGCGACGACCACGTCCGACGACAGCGCAATGATCAGAAGCCCAGCGATACCCGTCAACGCGAGAACCCGCAGGGTAGCAACACGGCCAAATCGATCCGCCACAGCACCGCCCCAAAACCGGACTGCCGAGATGGTGACCAACAAGACCACATACGACAGCCCCGCGACCGTGTCAGACTGACCAAAACTGTGCGAGAACGTCAGCGCCAACCAGTCATTGGATGCGCCCTCGGCGAGCGTCATGCCAAAAATTCCGAGCCCCAGAAATACCAGCGAGAGCGTGACAAACGACGACCCTCGTACGGAACTGGCGTCTGCTGTGTCGTCTGCGCCTGCGACAACTCGACCAATTCCCTCGGGTTCCCAGAGGAAGCCGAGGACGGGCACCGACAGCGACAGCGCAGCAAGCACGACGACCTGCGCGACCAGCGAGAACCCCACCACCATCGACAGAGTCCCAATACCCGCACCGACCAGGGTGCCCACCGAATACGCCGCGTGCAGGCGAGGGAGAGTCGAACGGCCACGTCGCGATTCGATCTCGGCACCATCCACGTTGATTCCCACGTCGGCCGCACCGACCGCAAACCCTGCGATGAACAACCCGATTCCGTATCCCACAGCCGAACCCGACTGGATCGAGATTGCTTCGACCACGAGGGCGAGGATGAGGACCAGCGTGCCCCACACCACGGGGATTCGGGTGCCTCGAACCGAAATGAACCGGCCGATCAGACTCAATGCGAGCAACGAACCCACCGCGCCCACAAACAACAACACACCCAGCTCGGCGGTGGTGATTCCCAACAGCTCGGTCACCTGCGGGAATCGCACGAGAATCGAGGCGCTCACAAAACCTTGGACGATAAACGAACCAATGATGACGCCGTGCCAACGTCGTGTCTCTGGCGACGTACCGGCCGTGAGCGTTGTTTCATTCCGAGACATTGGGGCCCTTCCGTCGTGGAACACAGGTCATACCAAACTACAACGACAACGCGCTGAGCCCCGGGTACACCGCAAAGATTACGGTCACAGGCAGAATCACAAAAACCAGTGGAACCATCATGGCCACCTCGCGTGTACTGCCCGATTCCACGAGGCGACGAGCAGACGATTCTCGCTCCTCGGTTGCGATTGCCGCGACGACCGCGGCCACCGGCGTCCCCCGTTCGATAGCGTCCCGTACCGCGGCAAGCACACGTTCCCAACCGTGATGGGGAACGCGTCGCGCACTGAACTCAAAAGCCTCGTGCAGGCCGACTCCTAATTCGTGCGATGCGACGATTCGTCGGCATTCCTCTGCGATGACACCGTCACCGACACGCGCCAGTCGCGCCAGCGTGTCCATCACACCCAGACCAGCCGTGAGACAGAGCACGGCGAAGTCCAACATGATGGGAAGTTCGTCACGAGCCGAATTCACCTGGCGACGCCGCACCACCGATTGAACAGCGCGCCGCAGCCGACTCATCACGGACACCAGAACCTGTGCGACGGACCGGCCGCCACGACCTGCTGGCTGCGCACCAACGGCATCGGGTGCGACATCGCTGACGTGCCGCGCAATCGCTCGCTCTCGTGCGTCTCTGCTGCCACGCGGCACGAGCAACAGCCCGCCCGCCAGAACCACAACGGCCCACCCGAAACCGATCATTCCCCCACCACCGCCAATCTGCGTTTCTGTTCGGGAATTCGGGCGATACCCGCCATGGTGAAATATGCGACGACCGTGGCGCCAAATCCGGCAACAACGATGATGCTGCCCGTCGGGCTGCTCAGCGCGTCACGCGTTTCCGGTCGAGACGCAATCATCGCCAACACAATCCACGGCGCTGCCACGCCCAGTCGCGCGGCGTGGCGAACCCAGGACTGCCGGCTGCGCACCTCGTTTCGGATCCGCGCCTCGGCCCGCACCGAATCGGCGACAGACTGAACGATTCGCGGTAACTCGGTCCCACCCACCTCGCGCGCGAGTATCAGCGCCTCGATGATGGTGTCCGCTGTCGGATCGGCAATCGAGCCCTTCAATTTCCGTGCCGCTGTCTCGAAGCGCACCCCTCGCTGTAACTCGTGTGCACAGGCCTGCCACGGCCCCCGCCACCGTTCCGGCACCCGCTCGGCGACGTCGATGAAGGCTTCGGCGACGGTTGAACCGGAACGCAGTGCACTGCGCAGCGATTCGATCACATCGGGCCACACCTGCCGCGCCGACTGACGACGTGACGCCCTGCGCCCCTCGAGCACCGCGACCAACGACACCACCGAACCGCACACCGCAATCGGAGCCACGACGGGCAGCGGGATCAGCGCGGACATCGTTGAAGCGGCCAACGCCACAATTCCCACAGCGCCCAACCCCACCGCACCGATGGAATGCCCCGCCAACCCCGTTTCGTCAAGCCACAGCCGAAGCGCATTCACTCGCCGACCGTCGCCACCAATCCCACTGGCGCCACGCCACCACAGCATCCCCACGCCCACCCCAGCGAGCAGCGCACAGGCAACCGCAGCGATCAGAGTTCCCACGGTGTCACCGAAAATTCCCCATTCGGCAAACTGCTCCCCACATCAACGATGTGTGACACTGTTCGCCGACCGTCTGCGGCCATGGCACAGTGCACCACGATGTCGATCGCCGACGCGACCGCGGGGCGAATGAACGTCGAATCGATGTTGCGCCCTGCGAGCAACGGCAACGTCGCGAGCTTATTCAGTGCATCGAGCCCCGAATTTGCGTGGATGGTACACATTCCCGGAAGCCCCGAATTGATGGCGATTAACAGGTCGAGCGCCTCGGCATCACGAACTTCGCCCACAATGAGTCGCGACGGACGCATCCGCAAAGATTCCTTGACCAGCCGTCGCAGCGTGATCTCGCCCGTCCCTTCGACGCTGGCCGGACGGCACTGCAACGACACCCAATCGGTCACGCCGATCACCAGCTCACAGGTCTCTTCGACG
>JBEEON010000041.1:0-6129 GCA_041191625.1 Actinomycetota bacterium
ATTACCGGCGCACCATGGATGGGCGAATCCTGTGGGGTGGTTACGACGCCGCATACACGCCGGGTTCTGACCCCGATCGCACACGGTTTGCGAACAACCCCAAGGTTTTCCAGTTGCTCGCCGAGCACTTCTTTGTGACCTTCCCGCAGCTCGAAGGCCTGCACTTCACGCACCGATGGTCGGGTGCGATTGACACGTGTTCTCGATTCAGCGTGTTCTTTGGTTCCGCACGTCGGGGCCGGGTTGCCTATGCGGCGGGTTTCACAGGGCTGGGTGTAGCGGCCACTCGGTTTGCCGCGGACACCATGCTCGACATGCTCGACGGAGCTGACACCGAACGCACCAGACTGCGGATGGTTCGCGACCTGCCCATCCCGTTCCCACCGGAACCGTTCCGTTACCCCCTGATTTCGATCGTCAAATGGTCGATGCGCCGTGCAGACCGCAACAAGGGGAGGCGCAATGTCCTGTTGCGTACTCTCGACGCTCTCGGCTTGGGATTCGACTCATAAAACAGTTCACGCCGACCATGGGGCCGGCGGGAACTGTTATTAATAAATCGGAGGGTTAGTCCTCGTCGACGATTTCCGCGACCTGGATGCTGCGGATTTCATCAACCGACGGGGTGATTGCGGTGTTCAACGGACCCAGGTTGATGTCGTTCGACACCAGGCGGAGCTTGTGAATGTAGTCGGTCAGCGCAATCTGCTGACGACGGCCCTCTTCGAGTCGAGCCTCGGCGTCGATGAGGAAGTTGGCAACGAAATCGTCGGTATCGCGCGAAACCTCGCGGGCCTGGTTCATCGATGTCTGGATCAGGCCCTCGGCGTACTGGCGTGCCTCGTCTCGAGTTTCCTGCGCGCGTGCCTGTGCTTCCTCGAAGTGAGCTTCCGCTTCCTTCATGATGTTCGAGGCGCGCTGCACGGCGGATTCCACGTGAGCATCGGCCTGCTCGTATGCCTGTGCGGCATAACGGTCGGCTTCGTCGTGGATTGCGGTGCGTGAACGCTCTGCCTCGTCGAGTTCTTCGCGGATCTGGGCGTCGGCAGCGACCTTGTTTTCGCTGGCAATGCGCAGCAGCTCGTTAGCCTCGCGCTTGACTTCCTCAATGATGCGGTTGTTTTCTGCCCGGGCGTCAGCGATTTGCTTTTCCGCCTGGCTGATCATGTTTGCGGCGGCGCGTTCGGCACGGGTGCGAACGGTTTCGGCCTTTGCGCGTTCGTCTGCGATGCGCTGACGTTCCTGTGCGACTTCGCGCTCGACCTGCAGGCGAAGTTCTTCGCTCTTGGTGCGGGCTTCGTCGACCAGCTGACGCGATTCGCGGTCAGCGGCTTCGCGGATTCGACCAGCTTCGCCACGGACCTGCGACAGGGTCGCGGCCGATTCGTTGGCGGCGTCCTGAATCATGGCGGCGGCTTGCTGTTCGGCCAGTCGCAGGGTTTCTTCGAATGCGCTACCCAGTTCGGCGAAGGAAGGCTTTACCTTGGCGAGGCGTTCTGAAGTGTCGGCCAGCTCGCGGTTGAGCTTCTGAATTGCACGAACATTTTCAGATTGGTCGCCTTCGAGTTCCGCAATTTTTGCCTGCAAATCTGCAACAAATTCGTCAACTTCGGCGCTGTCGTACCCGCGAACAGTTCGCTTGAATTCTGGGTTGGCCATGAAAAGTTTTCTCCGAAAAAATTGGGAAGGGAAGTCTGCGTGTAACTCTACCGCAGAATTTCGGTTTTCCTAGCGAATTACTGGCTGGTAACGGCTTCGAACCTCTCCGATTCACCACTCGTATGATGGAGCCATGCGCATTCATCTCGCCACCGACCACGCCGGTCTGGAACTCAGCAACACAATCGCACAGCATCTCTCGTCGCGAGGTTTCGACGTCGTCGATCACGGCCCGGTGGAATACGACGCGCTGGACGACTATCCCAGCTTCTGCATCAATGCTGCTCGTGCGGTGCGCGCCGACGAAGTGCAGGGTGTTCCCGCCTTGGGAATCGTCTTTGGTGGCAGCGGTAACGGCGAACAAATTGCGGCAAACAAGGTCGAAGGAATTCGTGCCGCTCTGGTGTGGAGCGAGGCGACCGCTGTGCTCGCCCGCGAACACAACAATGCGAACGTGTGTGCAATTGGGGCGCGCCAGCATTCCGAAGTCGAGGTGCTGCGGTTGATTGACCTGTTTGTGGATTCCCCTTTCCCTGGCGAGGAGCGTCATGCGCGACGCATCGCCCAATTGTTTGAGTACGAAACCACGGGTTCGATCGCCGGTTTCGAGATCGTGTAGTCATGCCCGAGGGACATTCCGTCCATCGAATTGCGGCACAGTTTCGACGATATTTTGTCGGTCATACCGCAGCGGTGAGTTCGCCCCAGGGGAGGTTCGGAGACGCGACGATTTTGTCGGGTCACGCCGTCCGTGATTCCTTCGCGGTGGGTAAACACCTGTTCCTCGAATTCGACCACGGCGTGTTTTTGCATGTGCATCTGGGGATCTATGGGGCATGGGATTTCGCTGGAGCTGTGGCTCTTGACGACACCGCGGCGAGCGCCGGCGGCCGTATGGGGCAGACCGCGGGCCGGGGAACCGTTGTGGGTGCGAATGAGGATTCGCCGTGGTCAATCGGGGCTCCACGCAGAACGCGCCTGAGGATGGGCGAAGAATCGTCGGGGCGGGAAGATTCGGGTGCCGATTTTCCGCCGGAGCCGATTGGTCAGGTGCGGTGTCGGATCCTGACCGCTGACGCGGTCGCGGATTTGCGTGGGCCCACGGTGTGCGAAATTTTGGGCTCCGACGACGTCGATCGGGTGATTGCGGGTTTGGGTCCAGACCCCATCGTCGAGCCTGGCGGCGGCGAACGGTTTGCCGCGTTGCTGTCGAGGACTCGCACACCGATTGCTCAGGCGTTGATGAATCAAAAAATTGTCGCGGGGATTGGGAACGTGTACCGGGCCGAGATGTTGTTTCGGGCAGGAATCAATCCGTATCAGCCCGCGAACGAACTGGACGCAGAAATCGTGCGTGAACTGTGGTCCGACTGGACATATTTGCTCTCTGTGGGTGTGGAAACGGGTCAGATGTTGACGATGGACGGCCTCTCGGGTGAGGATTATGAACGTGCGCTCGCGCACCGCGCGGACCGCCACTGGGTCTACCACCGCACCGGACAACCGTGCCGGCGCTGTGGGACCCCCATCGCGATGGACATTGTTGCTACTCGAAAGCTGTATTTTTGCCCGTCATGCCAAGGAGGCACCCCGTGAATATCCGTAACGCCACTCTCGGTGACCGTCGCGTCGACATCCTGATCGAGGGTGAGCGCATCGTGGACATCACACCGGCAGGGGGCGAAATCCTTCCCGGAGACATCAATGCGGAGGGTCGAATTGTTCTTCCCGGTCTGTGGGACGAACACGTACACCTGGGTGTGTGGGCGCAACATGCCACACGTGCAGACGTTTTGGTCGCCTCGAATGCCGAGGACGTCGTGTCGGTCATGCGCGCACACGACGACGGGGGAGAGGGTCCCATTATCGGCACCGGTTTGCGCTACGCCCTCTGGCCTCAGCAGCCGACACTCGAGGGCCTGGACGCCGTGTCGGTTGACCGTCCGGTGGTTGTTTTCAGCATGGACGTGCATTCGTGTTGGATTAACCGGGCTGCCGCAGCCGAATATGGTGTCACCGATGTGGTGGGCGCCGATGGAATTCTGCGTGAACAGGACTGTTTTGACCTGTTGACCCACCTAGCTCAGATCCCCGAAGAATCGATGGACGCGCTCATGGACCGTGTCGCGCGAACTGCCGCATCACAGGGAATCGTGGGTGTCACCAGTTTCGAGATGGAAGACCTGCACCATTGGGAACGCCGTGTGGCTTCAGGTTTTGACAGCATCCGAGTGGCGGCCAGCGTGTACCCCGACCGCCTGCACGAAGCCATCGAGGCGGGCTGGAAGACCGGTGACACCATTGCCGGGAACGTGACGATGGGCTATCTGAAGGTGATTTCGGATGGTGCAATCAACACTCGAACGGCGTGCTGTCACGACGCATACCCCGATGGTTCGGGACACGGTGTGATGAACATTTCGCAGGATGACTTGGTGTCGACGATGTCGACGGCACGCGACGCGGGGATTGAATCCGCCATCCACGCCATCGGTGATGCCGCCAACACTCACGTGATCGATGCCTTCCAGACTGTCGGCATCGCGGGTCGAATCGAGCACGCACAAATGGTGCTGCCACGCGACGTGGAACGAATGGCACAACTGGGTTTGATTGCCAGCGTCCAGCCCAAACATGCTGTCGATGACCGCGATGTGGCGGATGAACTGTGGAACGGTCGGGATTGGGCGTATCCCATGCAGTCGTTGCTCGACGCCGGTGTGCCCGTATTCCTGGGTTCCGATGCGCCTGTTGCGCCTCTGGATCCGTGGCTCACAATCGAGAGTGCCGTGACGCGCACGGCAGACGACCGTGAATCGTGGCACCCCGAAGAACGACTGACGGTCGAGTCGGCAATCCAGTGTTCGACACGCAGCACGGTCGACGTGGGCCAGCCCGCCGACCTGATCCTGCTGGATTCGGACCCGTTCACCTGCCCCGCGGATGAACTGCGCCACACCCGCGTCGCGCTCACGCTGCTGGGCGGGCGCATTACCCACACCACGATGGGATAGTCCATGGAATTCGCAGAAGAATTTATCGCCGCTGCACGACTCGCGCACATCGACCACTACCCGGTCGAGGCGGGGCTCGCCTTGGCGGGTAACCCGACGACGGGTTTCCAGACGCTGAGCGTCCAATCGGGTTACGAAATCGGTGTGTGGGAGATGGCTCCGGGGTCGATGCGCGATGTCGAAGTTGCCGAGGTGTCGTTGATTTTGGACGGTTTTGGGACCGTGACTCACGGTGACGGTCGGGTCGATGTGCTGGAACCGGGAAACACCGTGATTCTCGCAGAGGGCGAGGAAACCGTGTGGGTCGTGGAATCGACGGTGCGCAAAATTTATTGCATCGCAGTGGCGGCCGAATAACGTATGCCCGTCGAACTGCTCGTGACCTACTGGGTCGTGTCGTTCCTGCTGACCATCACCCCGGGAGCGGACTGGGCTTTTGTGATTTCTGCGGGCTTGCGGGAACGCAGTGCGCTGCCTTCCATTCTGGGTTTGCTGATCGGTTACGCCGGGCTCACGGCGGTGGTGGCGGCCGGTCTGGCCGTGGTTGTGGCGCAAACTCCCTGGGCAATGTTGGCCTTGTCAATCGCGGGTGGGGTGTACCTGATTTGGTTGGGTGTTGGCACAATTCGCAACCCCACGGTTCCGTCCGATGGGAATTCGGAGCCTTCCCGCAGTATTCGCGCCCGGCTGTTGTCCGGGGCCGGTGTGAGCGGTTTGAATCCCAAGGCGTTGCTGCTGTTTGTGGCGTTGCTGCCTCAGTTCACCAGCGCGGACGGTGAATGGCCGTTGTGGGTTCAACTCGGGGTTCTGGGGCTGGTGCACATGGCCAACACCTTTGGCATCTATGCACTGGTCGGATATTTCGCTGGGCGTGTGCTGAAGGCCAGGCCTGCGACCGCGGTTCTCGTCAGCCGTATTTCGGGGGTCTCGATGCTGCTGATTGGGCTCGTCCTGTTGGGCGAAAAACTGTTACACCTCTGACCACCGGCACCGGGGAATACCGCGCGTTAGGCTGGGAACATGACTGAAGCACCCCGCATGAACGTGGAATCGTTCAACCTTGATCACCGCACCGTTCAGGCGCCCTACATTCGTCAGGCCGACCGCAAAGTGCTCGCTCACGGGGACGTCGTGGTCAAATTCGATGTCCGATTCACTCAGCCCAACGTGGCACACATGCCCATGGATGTTATGCACTCGTTGGAGCACATGTTTGCCGAGCTGAGCCGCAACCACACCTCCGACATCATCGACTTTTCGCCCATGGGCTGCCAGACGGGTTTTTACCTGATCATCAGCGGCGACCACAGCTTCGACCAGATCGCTGAACTGGTGGAACTGACCCTCAGCGACATTCTCGGCGCCGATGCGGTTCCCGCCGCGAACATCATCCAGTGCGGTTGGGGCGCCAATCACACACTGGAGGGCGCGCAGAACGCTGCACGCGTTTTCCTCG
>JBEEON010000042.1:0-3557 GCA_041191625.1 Actinomycetota bacterium
CCTCACGACCTGGCCGCAGACCGTGCACACACCCGTGTCGGGGTCGGCACAGACGCCCACCAATTCGACGACGCCGAACCACTGTGGCTGGGCACTCTCGAATGGCCGGGCCACCCGGGACTCGCCGGACACTCCGACGGCGACGTCGTGGCCCACGCGATCACCGACGCGTTGCTGTCCGCAGGGCGACTTGGGGACATCGGAAGCCGATTCGGCACCGACGACCCACGCTACGCGGGAGCTCGCGGCGAAGTCTTCATCACCGGCGCACTCGAGCTGTTGACCGAGGCCGGGCACACCGTCACATCCGTGTCCGTCCAAATCATCGGAAACAGCCCCAAAATCGGGCCACGACGCATCGAACTGGAAGACGCACTGACCGCCATCGTGGGCGCACCCGTATCGGTGACCGCCACAACCACTGACGGGATGGGGCTCACCGGCGAAGGGCGCGGCCTCGCCGCCATCGCCGTTGCCCACGTGCTCTAGCCCGTTCGCTCGGTATCCTAGAACCGTGCCAATCCGCCTCTTTGATACCCTCACCCAGTCGCTCGTCGACTTCACGCCGCGTGTAGCCGGTCAGGTGGGGATCTATGTGTGTGGACCCACCGTCCAGTCCGCGCCCCACATCGGTCACCTGCGCAGTGCGCTTGCGTACGACCTGTGGCGTCGCTGGTTCGCGTATCGCGGATACGACGTGACGCTCGTGCGCAACGTCACCGACATCGACGACAAAATCCTCGCTGTGGCCACCGGCGAGGAATGGTGGGCACTGGCCTATCGAATCGAAAACGAATTCCGCACCAGCGCGACCCGGCTGGGAATCGAAGCACCCACCTATGAACCCCGCGCCACCGGGCACATCGGCGAAATGCACGCCATCATCCAGCTGCTCATCGATCGGGGTCACGCCTATGCGGCCACCGACGGCAGCGGCGATGTCTACTTCGATGTGCAGTCCTGGCCTGACTACGGACAGCTGACCCGCCAATCGCCCGACGCACTGCAAGACGATGCCGCGGCACCGGACCGCGCAAAGCGCGACCCACGAGATTTTGCACTGTGGAAGGGCCGGAAAGCGGACGAACCCGCCACAGCGTCATGGGAATCCCCGTGGGGCGCCGGACGACCCGGATGGCACATCGAGTGCTCGGCCATGGCGACCAAATATTTGGGCGAAAGCTTCGACATCCACGGCGGCGGGCTGGACTTGCGGTTCCCACACCACGAAAACGAACTCGCACAATCGCGGGCCGCAGGGCACGGGTTTGCCACCACCTGGTTGCACAACGGCCTCGTCACCGTCGCGGGGCAGAAAATGTCCAAATCCATCGGCAACGTGATTGGTGCCAGCGACATCCTCGACGCCAATGACCCGCTCGTGGTGCGCTACTTCCTCGCCGCCTCGCACTACCGATCGGTTATGGACGTGCACGACGGGTCGTTGGATGAAGCCCGGTCCGCGTGGGACCGCATCCGCGGTTTCCTCGAACGCACCGCCGACCGTGTTGCGCCCACCGCCGTCCCCGACGCTTTTGCCGCCGCGATGGATGACGACCTGTCGATCCCCGCGGCGCTCGCGGTGTTGCATGACACCGTTCGTGCGGGTAACAGTGCGCTCGATGCAGGAGACGCTGCTGCGGCCACGGCGCGGGCCAGTGAAGTCGCTGCAATGGTCGATGTCCTGGGTCTCACTCCCGCCGGAGACATCGGGGGTAACGAATATCGCGCCGCCTTGGGTACTCTTATTGAGCGGCTACTCGCCGAACGCCACGCAGCTCGCGAACGTAAAGACTGGGCAGTGGCAGACAGAATTCGCGATGACTTTGAGTCGGCTGGCATCGTATTGGAAGACGGAACCGACAACACTCGATGGAGCATCAATGGCTAAGCCAGGACGACCCGGCGCCGCAAAGGGCGGCAAAGGACCACTGAAGGGAACCGGCGGCAACGGCCGTCGCGCGCTGGAAGGTCGCGGCCCGACCCCGAAAGCCGAAGACCGTTCGTGGCACCCCGCCGGCCAGCGCAAGCTCGCCAAGGAACGCCTCGAAGCTGCTCGCGCCCGCCACGGAAAAGACGCCAACGGCACCGGACAGCGCCGCGCACCCAAGGTGAAGAACGCTGACCAAGAAATCATCAACGGCCGCAACTCGGTACTCGAGGCCCTGCGCACTGGAGTGCCCGCAACCACCCTGTACATTGCAGCACGCGTCGAATTTGATGACCGCGTCAAGGAATCGTTGGCTTTGGCCACCAAGAAGGGCATCGCGATCCTCGAGATCATGCGACCCGAAATGGACCGACTCGTCAGCGAAGGCTCGGTCCACCAGGGCATTGCCTTGGCTATCCCGCCGTACTCGTACGCACACCCCATGGACCTTCTCGACACCGTCGAGGACCGAGGCCAAACCCCGCTGTTCGTCGCGCTGGACGGCATCACCGACCCTCGCAACCTTGGTGCCATCATCCGCACCACCGCTGCATTCGGTGGGCACGGCATCATCCTGCCCCAGCGCCGCTCGGTGGGAGTCAACGCCGCCGCATGGAAGACCTCGGCCGGTGCCGCGGCCCGCACGCCCGTCGCCATGGCCAGCAACCTCACCCAAACCATCAAAGCGTTCAAGGAACGCGGCGTATTTGTCATCGGCCTCGACGGCGACGGCGACATGTTGCTTCCCGAGCTCGAAATTTCGGACCGCCCGCTGCTGATTGTTGTTGGCAGCGAGGGCAAGGGTCTGTCGCGCCTGGTGTCCGAAACTTGCGACGCCATCGTGTCGATTCCAATCTCGAAGGCAACCGAGTCGCTCAACGCAGGCATCGCCACCTCACTCGCGCTGTACGAGGTCGCCATGCGCCGCGAGGGCCACAGCCGCTAATACCTGCAACCAATCCGGTTCAGGCGTCTTCCTCCTTGGTGGCGCGGCGAGTGAATATGTTGTGGACTAAATCAGATCGCGCCAGTCCGAGTCCTTCGGCAGTGAAATAACCTCGGTCGCGGGAGTGAATAGGGCTTCCTCGTCACGGCGGAACGGCAAGATTGTCTCCACATACGAGGAAACGGCTTCGGACAGAGAAACTTCGGCATCCCGCTGCTTCGACATGTAATAGCGGTGCTCCAACAGTTCATGGAACACCTGCGGCCCGTCCAATTTTCCGCGCAAGTCACGGGGGATTGACTCGACAACGGGCTCGAACACGGTGGTCAGCCATTCGTGTGCCAGCCGGTCTTCGTGTTCGGGCGACGAACCGTTGCCGCGTCGGGCAATGAACTGATCCACATCGTTCAACAATCGACGGGCCTGGTTTTCTTCGGCATCCACACCGGTCAACCGCATCAAGCGACGTGCGTGATGGCCCGCATCCACCACCTTTGGCTTCACCCGCACACGGTTAGTGCCCGCCTCGGTGGTCAACGAAATTTCTTCGATGTCGAACCCCAGTTCGTTGAGGCGTTGGATTCGATCGGTAACGCGCCATGTGTCCCAACTGTCGAACGTGTCCCAGTCCGTCAATTCGTGCCACAGGTTCTCGTAACTGGCCACAAACTTGTTCGCCAA
>JBEEON010000043.1:0-18803 GCA_041191625.1 Actinomycetota bacterium
GCCGCCGTTGTTGTTGTCATCGTTGCGACGGTTACCGCCACCCCAGAAGGCAATCCGCATAAAGATGTCACTAATAAAACCGACAGCCACGACCAGTCCGAACACGATGGTGCTGACACGGATGTCGTAATTGCGGACGTGACCCAGTTCATGAGCCATGACACCCTCGAGTTCCGCATCGGTCATGATGTCAAGCAGTCCCGTTGTGGCGGCGACGACGGCGTGCTCGGGGTCACGGCCTGAAGCAAAAGCATTCGGGGCGGGGTCGGACACGATGTAGACCTTGGGCATCGGCATACCCGTTGCGATGGTGAGGTTCTCGACCGTACGCCACAACCGGGGGTTATCCTTTTCGGTGATCTGGGTTGCACCAGCCATCGCCACCGCAATCTTGTCGGCGTTGTAGTACTGGAACCAGGCGTACAGCCCGGCGCCCACCACTGTGGCGATCGTGATCGACCAGGACCCGTCGCCCATGCTGATCGAAATGATCCACCCCAAGGCGGCGACGAGAACGATGAAGAACCCGACAATCAGGATTGTGTTCCGCTTGTTTGCGGCAATCGCACTGTACATCGCGGGTTAGAACTGAACCTTCGGGGGCTCCGCGATGGCATCGGGGTTTTCGACCTCGAAGAAATCACGCTTCGAGAAGCCCAGCATTCCGGCAAACATGTTGTTGGGGAACACGAGAATCTTGGTGTTGAACTCACGAACACCACCGTTGTAGAAACGACGTGACGCCTGGATTTTGTTTTCGGTGTCCGTGATATCGGACTGCAACTGCTGGAAGTTTCCGTTGGCTTGCAACTGGGGGTACGCCTCGGCGACGGCAAAGATGGATCGCAGAGCAGCCTGCATGTGGCCTTCGGCCGCCGCGGCTTCGGCCGGCGTACCCGCACTGGTGGTCTCGGCGCGTGCACGGGTTACGTTCTCGAATACTTCCTTTTCGTGCTTCGCGTAGCCCTTGACCGTCTCGATGAGGTTCGGCAGCAGATCGGCGCGACGCTTCAGCTGCACGGTGATGTCGCTCCACGCCTCGTCCACACGGACGTTGAGCGTGACGAGACCGTTGTAGGTGCTCCACAGGTAGAGCCCGGCAATGACGACAAGGCCGGCGATGACGAGAAGGACGACGAGTGTAGGTTCCATGTGTTCATGGTAACCACGAAAGCGTCTGAATTTCCTGTGATTCGCCGACGGCGTATGTGGTGCCCCAACAGGGATTCGAACCCTGACTGTGACGATTTTAAGTCGTCTGCCTCTGCCGGTTGGGCTATTGGGGCGGTGTTGTCAGCCTATCGAGAAACCACTCAGCGCCCCGAGCGAACCCGAGGCGCTGAGCGACGTGATTACTTGGCTGCGGGCTTCGCAGCAGGCTTCTGTGCAGCGGGCTTCGCTGCAGCCTTAGCAGGAGCCTTAGCAGCAGGCTTCGCAGCAGCCTTCGCAGCAGGCTTCGTTGCAGCGGGCTTCGCAGCAGCCTTAGCAGGAGCCTTAGCTGCGGGCTTCGCAGCAGCCTTCGCAGCGGGCTTCGCAGCAGCCTTGGCCGGAGCCTTCTTCGCTGCAGGCTTTGCGGCGGCAGCGGCAGCAGGTGCAGCGGCGGGACGCGAAGCATAGGCGGCGAAGTAGTCGCGAGGGGTCTCGCGAGCCGAGATGGTTGCGGTGTCACGACCGACGAAGAACTGGAGCACCCAGTCGCCGAATACGCGAAGCTTGCGCTCCCACATGGGCATTGCCAGACCGTGGTATCCGCGGTGCATTCCCCAGGCGAGGAAGCCCTTGACCGAGATCTTGCCCGACTGGAATACGCCGTAGCCGATACCGAGGCCGGCAACAGCACCAAGGTTCTTGTGGATGTAGTCGACAGGCTCTTCGCCACGCAGTACGGCCACGATGTTCTTCGACAGACGCTTTGCCTGACGTACAGCGTGCTGAGCGTTGGGAACACACATTCCACCAACGCCACCACCGGTGAGGTCGGGAACGGCCGAGTTGTCACCGGCAGCCCATGCACCGTCGACAACCTTGCCGTCTTCGGTGACGATGCGCAGGTCAGCCTGTGCACGGATGCGGCCACGCTCTTCGATGGGGAAGTCGGTGGCACGAACGACGGGGTTCGCCATAACACCGGCGGTCCACACGATCAGGTCGGACTCGAAGCTTTCGCCGGTCGAGAGTTCGATCTTGCCGCCGACAGCGCTCTGCAGCTGGGTGTCGAGGTGCACGGTGGCCTGGCGTTCTGCCAGGTTGTTGAGCACCCAGTGCGAGGTCTCGAGCGAAACCTCGGGCATGATGCGACCCATTGCCTCGATCAGGTGGAAGTGGGTGTCATCGATGGTGAGGTTGGGGTAGTCCTTCAACAGCGACGAGGCGAGCGAACGCAGTTCTGCGAAGGTCTCGATACCGGCGAAGCCACCACCGACGACGGTGACGGTCAGCAGGCGGTCGCGCTGGGGGCCAGCAGGCAGGTTTGCAGCCTTGGCGAAGTTGTCGATGAGGCGGTCACGCACGGCAACGGCTTCTTCGATCGACTTCATGCCGATGGCTTCGTCAGCGACACCGGGGATCGGGAAGGTGCGCGATACCGAACCGGCAGCGAGGACGATCTGGTCGTAGGCGAAGGTGTATTCGGCGCCAGCAGCGGGCTGGATGGTGGCCGTCTTCTTCTTGTGGTCGACAGAGACGACGCGGCCGGTGACGACGTTGGTCCTCTTCAGGTGGCGACGCAGCGGCACGATGACGTGGCGGGGTTCGATGTTGCCGGCAGCAACTTCCGGGAGGAAGGGCTGGTAGGTCATGTAGGGAAGCGGGTCAACAATGGTGACCTCTGCTTCGCCAGAACGAAGGTGCTTCTGAAGGGTGAACGCCGTGTAGAAGCCGGCGTAACCTCCGCCGACGATAAGAATCTTGGGCACGAAAAATACTCCTGTGAGTTTCGAGTGGACACTCTAATTTAGCGTGTTATGTGGGTCTTTCGTGTCAGTGGCTCGGCGGATTGCGCGGATTCGGACGGTGATGAAGGTGGCGATAGCACCCAATATCGCGGCGAGGCTCGACCACAGCGTGATGGGCAACCAGAAGGTGCGCCAGCTCTCGTCGACTGCAGCACGGGCTTGGGTCTGAGCGTCGCCGGGATTTGTCGGGGCTGGACTCTGGTCAACGACCGCGGGCAACAGCAGGTCCCGGGTGTCCCACGGGGTTTCACGATGTTGCACGATCCATTCGCCCAGGTCCCCCAGAGGGTTGGCGACAACGGAGGCGACCGTGTCGTTTACTGCCGCGTGTGCGTTGACAATTCCGTAGCCGGCCTGAACGGTGGGAGGGTTTTCGCCCACGGGGTGCGCTGTCGAGATGATTCGGTGGATCACATTGGGCACGTCGAGTTCGGGGTGGGCCGACATGACGAGCGCCGCGATTCCGGCCACAATCGGCGCCGCACCACTGGTGCCGGTCCAGAACCGGCGAGCGCCGCCGGGCACACTTCCGACGAGACCCTCGCTGGCGGCGGCCACAGCCACGGTTGCGCCTTGGGCGCTGGAATAGGTGCTGATGTTGCCGTCGCGTGTGGCTCCGGCGACGACGAGCACCCCGGGGATGGTCCCTGGTGCGCCCACCTCGGTGGTGCCGCTGGCCCGGTTGCCGGTCGCGGCAACGATTAACACGTCGTTGTCGGCCGCGTACTGGAAGGCGTCGTCCCAGGTTTTCGGCCACCCCAGCGTGTTGCGAGTGAACGACATCACGATGATGTCGGCGCCGTGGTCGACGGACCATCGAATTCCTCGAGCGATTTGCTGGTCGCTGGGGACGGTGTCGACGAGCTCGAAGGACATGGAGACGCTGAGAATTTTTGCGGCGGGCGCCACACCGATGACGCCCGTGCTGCCGGTCGGCCGGCCGGCGACCAACGACGCCACCATCGTGCCGTGTTCACCTTCGAGGCCCAAGGGTTCTTGACCGTCGGGGGAACCTTCACCGCTCATGTCGGCTCCCCCCACCACGGCGCCGCGTAGGTCGGGATGGGTGCCGTCGATTCCGGTGTCGAGGACAGCGATGGTGATGCCTTCACCTCGGGTGGTGTTCCAGGCCTTAGAGATTCCGTATTCGGCGATCCACCATTCGGCGTCACGATAAACGTCGGCCATCGCAACGCTGGGTGTGGCGATGATGGTTGCCGCAGCGACGGCGAGTGCGGTGATTAGCCGCGTGCGTCGGGAGCGCATACGCAGACTGTGGGGGTCCATGCGCAGTCGGCGAGGGCGGCGTCACCGACAGGGTTGACTCCGGGTCCCGCTGCGAGCGAGTGGGCGGCGAGCGCGTGCAGGCATTTCACACGGGTCGGCATGCCCCCGGCACTGATCCCGGCAATTTCGTCGACGTGAGCGATCGCCTCGCGCACGTCCAGGTAGGCCTGGTGCGCGGCGGTGTAGGCAGCAGCGAACTCGGGGTCGAGCGTCAACTGCTCTTGCATTTGGGCCATGTAGCCGTTGGCCTCGAGGGTGCTCAGTGCCGCAGTGGCACCCGGGTGGGTCAAATAGAAGATCGTGGGGAACGGCTCGCCGTGGCTGAGTCGAGGTTTGGTGACGACGACGGTCGGCGCGCCACACACACAACGCGCACCAATTCCCAACACATCACGCATGGGTCGGCCCAGCTGCAGTGCACAGATTTCGAGGTCGCGTTCGGTTGCGGTATCCCAGGTCATTAGTTTTCTCCCACCGCTGCGGCCGCATAGGAGCCGACCAGCGCATCTACCCAATTAATTTCTGTTGCACCGACGGTCTTGGGGGCAACCGTGCGGTCAATTTCGTCGACGGTGACATCGTTGACGATGAGGTACGAGATGTCGCCCGGGTACACGTACAGCAGGCGCTGACGGGCTTGGGCTTCGATGTAGGCCGGATCACTCCAGCGTTCGATGTTGGCGCGGATTTCGGCGAGGGCTTCGGTGTCAGAGGTCACCTGCTGCTGCAGTTCCGCGATTCGGGAACGTTGTTCAAACCAGATACTGACCGGTTCGAACAGGGTGATGACGGCCAAAATTGCCACGCCGACTGCGACGAGCCACACAAAACTGCTCTCGAGAGACAGCGCCCACTGAGGGGTTTTGGCTTGTCTCGACGAGTTCACCTTTCAAGGGTAACAAGAGCCGGCGCAAAAAATGAGAGGACCCGAGGCCGAAGCCCCGGGTCCTGACGTACAGCGTTCAGTTACGCGGTGAAGCGGGGGAACGCGCCACGGCCGGCGTACACGGCGGCGTCAGCGAGTTCTTCTTCGATGCGCAGAAGCTGGTTGTACTTGGCGACACGCTCGCTGCGTGCGGGAGCACCGGTCTTGATCTGGCCACAGTTGGTAGCCACAGCGAGGTCGGCGATCGTGGTGTCTTCGGTTTCGCCCGAACGGTGCGACAGAACGGCGGTGTAACCGACGCGCTGAGCCTTGGACACGGCGTCGAGGGTCTCGGTGAGGGTACCAATCTGGTTGACCTTGACGAGGATCGAGTTCGCGGTGTTGCGTGCGATTCCGTCGGCGAGGCGTGCGGGGTTCGTCACGAACAGGTCGTCACCGACCAGCTGAACCTTCTCGCCCAGTTCGGCGGTGAGTGCTGCCCAACCCTCCCAGTCGTCTTCCGACAGGGGGTCTTCGATGGTGACGAGCGGGTAGGCGGCGACGAGCTCCTGGTAGTATGCCGACATTTCGGCGCTGGTCAGGTCGCGGCCTTCGAAACGGTACGAACCGTTCGAGAAGAACTCGGTTGCTGCCACGTCGAGGCCCAGAGCGATGTCCTTGCCGGGGGTGAAGCCCGCCTTGGCGATTGCTTCCATCAGCAGGTCCAGAGCGGCGCGGTTGCTGGCCAAGTTGGGGGCGAATCCACCCTCGTCACCCAGACCGGTAGCAAAGCCCTTCGACTTCAGTTCCGACTTCAGAGCGTGGTAGGTCTCGACACCCCAGCGAAGTCCTTCGCTGTAGGTTTCTGCACCGATGGGGAGGATCATGAATTCCTGTACGTCGACGTTGGTGTCGGCGTGCGCGCCACCGTTGATGACGTTCATCATGGGCACGGGAAGTACGTGTGCGTTGGGGCCACCAAGGTAGCGGAACAGGGGCAGGTCAGCCGAGTCAGCGGCAGCCTTTGCGACGGCGAGCGAGACACCGAGGATGGCGTTCGCGCCGAGGCGTTCCTTGTTTGCGGTGCCGTCAGCGTTGATGAGTTCGGCGTCGATGAGGCGCTGTTCGCTGGCGTCGAGGCCTTCGATTGCGGGGCCGAGCACGTCGAGGACTGCGTCAACAGCCTTGAGCACGCCCTTGCCGAGGTAACGCGACGAGTCCTCGTCGCGCAGTTCGTAGGCTTCGAATGCGCCGGTCGATGCACCCGAGGGCACTGCGGCGCGTGAAACGGTTCCGTCTTCGAGCAGGACCTCGACCTCGACGGTCGGGTTTCCGCGCGAGTCGAGGATCTCGCGTGCGCCTACGGCTTCAATTGCTGACACTGTATTTCTCCTTATGTGGTGGTGTGCGTCAAAAAGTCTGTGGTTAAAGTTTAGGACGCTGCGTCGATCGTTTTCCATGCGAGCGGCTCGCCGGGGTTCACGAACGCGTAGCGGGTGTAACCGTCCCGTTCCAGCTGGGTGAGGATGGCCCGAATGTTTTTGGTTTTCGCGACCAGTCGCACCCGAGTGCCGTCGGCGACGAGAGCACGCTTGTGTGCGAGCACCTCGTCGAGTGATGCGGCGGGGTCGTATATGAGAGCGGCCTGGGCGATATCGGTGTCGTCGTCGAGTTCGACCAGATCGACGAGCCGTTCGAAGCCGAGGCTGAATCCCACCGCGGGGACCTCGGTTCCCAGGAAGCGACCAATCATTCCGTCATAGCGCCCGCCGCCACCGAGCGAGTACCCCAGCGCGGGGTGCGCCACCTCAAAGATGGCTCCCGTGTAATACCCCATCCCGCGGACGAGGAAGGGGTCGAACTGGAGGGTCGCGGTGCCCGCTACGGCGTCGGCTATGGTCGCCAACGATTCGACGGCGTCCGGGGCTACTCCCGCGGGAAGTGCGGCGACGATGCCCTCGCGGGTGGCCGCAGCAGGTCCGGTGCTGGAGGTCAGGTATTCAGCAAAGCCTTCGACGCTGTGCTGGGAGGCGCCGCGTTCGAGAAGCTCGGACACAACGCCCTCGACACCGACCTTGTCGAGTTTGTCGATGGTGATCAGGGTCGATTCGTGGTCGGTGAATCCAAAGTGGTCGAGCAGGCCGAAAAGGATTCGCCGATCGTTGATACGAATCGAGGCGTCCGTAATTCCCAGCTCGGCGAGGGTGCTGCTGGTGGCGGTGATGAGCTCAATTTCGGCGAGCACTCCGGCCTCGCCGATGATGTCGATGTCGCACTGCACGAACTGACGGTAACGGCCCTTCTGGGGGCGTTCGGCCCGCCACACGGGTGCGATCTGGATGGCCCGGAATACGGGGGCAAGCTCGGCGCGATTGGTGGCATAAAAACGGGCCAACGGCACGGTGAGGTCGTAACGCAACCCCATGTCGCACAGCTGTGAACCGTGGGTGGCGGACTGGATATCGTCGACAGTCAAGCCGCGTCGCAGGACTCCGAACGCGAGTTTTTCGTTGTCACCGCCCAGTCCGGCCGACAGACGGCTGGAGTCTTCCATGACGGGCGTTTCGATTTCGTCGAAACCGTGAAGGCGATACACCGACCGAATCGTCGACAGTACGCGTTCACGCCGCGCCTTGTCGGCCGGAAGGAAATCGCGCATTCCGCGGGGTGGGGTGACACTCGCCATGGGTCAATTCTTTCACGAACCGTCCTGCTTTCCGACCGCACAGCGCACACAGGTGCTGTTTTGGCGTTTCGGTGGCACACTGAGGATATGACAACTCCAGCGGCACGGTTTGCGAAAAACACGCTCAGTGAAATCACGTCACTGTTCAACGGCACGGTCTGGCCCATCACCTTGGGTTTGATGCTGGTCCTCACACTGCTGAGCACCGGCTTGGGGCTCGGCGAGGGGCAACCCGCAGAACTCGGCAGCGATTTCGATCCTGGCCGAAACGCGACCGCGCTCACCGCACTGGTGGCGTTGGTGTTGGGCGTCATCAGCGGACCCGTGGTCATGAACAGCGCGCGCAAGGACGACCGAGGCCCCGCACCCTTGGGCATGAGCGTCGTAATTGCGGTGATTGTCGGAGGCAGCCTCGTGCTCGCCGCTCTCCCCGCGCTGCTGTGGGGATTCGCCAACAGCACCCTGGACATGGCTGAGCTCTTTGCGCTCGTGGCCACACTGAAATTTGAGGTACTCGCACTCACCCTGATAAGCGCCCTGATTCACGTCGCCATCGTTCGCCGCACCCTCGCCTCGGTCGTTGGCGGGGCGATCGTGTTGGCTATCACCGTGGTCCCCGCCGGAGTGTCAGAGGTCGCCGCAACCATCAACGGTGTCGAACAAGTAGAGACCTACATCGGGGTCGAATGGACCGAGGAAACCAAAACCGACCCCAAGACGGGACTCGTGATAAATCCCGTCTGCTCGGAACCCAACACCATGACCACCTGGAAGGCTGATGCATCCCATACCTGGCAGGTCCTGGCGATTTCACCTCTCGTGACCCTGGCCGAATCCATTCCCGCCAGCATCACCAGTGATGACGGTTATTACACCGGCCAACCTGAGGGCGTTGTAGGCCCCGAACGGTACTTCCCCTCGGACACACTCTCGGCACTGTCAACAGAGTTCCGGATGGCACAAAAACCCGTCCCCACCGCCATTCTGCGTGACGAATGCGAAACGATGGAAAACGGCTACGCACTCCCCTACGATTACCCGGGCGAAGTGCCACTCGACTGGGAAAACGGCACTACCTCAGGCTACGGAATCGGCCTCCTCGTGCAGTCGGGGGCGCTCGTCGTCGTGGCCGGAATCGCCACCGCAGCGCACCTGAGCCGACGCCGCACAGGCTAGCCCCACCCGAGGCGCGGCCGCCGCAGGGGCTCAGCTCATGCGGCGCCGAACGGCGTTGCGCAGAGCACGTTCCGCATCGAAACCGCGCGACCGGGCCGCAGCAACCACGGCGAACAAGAGCTCACCCAGATCGTCCTCGGAATCGGGAATCGCCTCGGGCCGCACATCGGCATCCACTTTCCCCAAAACCTTGTCCGCCAGTTGCAACGCGGGCAACCCCGCAGGCACACCCTCGAACTTGTTCGCGCGTTCCGGCTTCTCGGCAGCCTTCCACTTCTCCCAATTCGCACTGACCTCTTCGGCCGTGTCCGCGATTACATCACCAAACACGTGCGGGTGGCGGCCCACCATTTTTGTGCGCGAAACCCGGGCAACATCCTCGATGTCAAAAGGCGCATCAGGATGCGCACTGGCCAAATCTGCGTGAAACAACACCTGATACAACACATCACCGAGCTCTTCGAGCATGCCCACCCGGTCACCCGACTCGATCGCGTCAATCAGCTCATGCGATTCCTCGACCAGGTACCGCACCAACGACTCGTGGGACTGTTCCGCATCCCAGGCGCAACCGCCGGGCCCGCGAAGCTTCGCCATCACCGCAATGAGTTCATCCAGCTCGGGATGAGTGGGCACGTCCGACATCAGTCCTCCCCAAACAACGTCGAAATCACCGACGAAACCCACTCCAACAAGGCGTCGCCATCCAGATCGGGTAACGGAATCAGTGCGGCATCCATCGCCGCAATGTATTTGGAGCCGCGGTACAGTCGCGCCAACCGCATCTGACGCGAATCGGGGATGGCCCGACCCGCGAGACGCAAATTCGGCCCCACGGTGAGCACCTCGGTCAGCTCGGCTGACGCCGCCTGACGGCGCAACCGGGCAACCGACGCCAACGTCAGCACCTCGGCGGGTGGTTCACCGAACCGGTCCCGCATTTCGTCCAGTTCGCCATCGATCGCGTCGGCCGCCGAATCGGGGAACGACGCCGCCGAAATCTTTTGATACGCCTCGAGTCGCAGACGCTCCGAATCGATGTAGTCTTCCGGGATTCGAGCATCGACAGGGATTTCGAGGCGCAACTCGTCACGTTCGTGATGCACTTCGCCCTTGAACTCGCCCACCGCTTCACCAATCAGACGCAGGTACAGGTCAAAGCCGACCCCCTGGATGTGGCCCGCCTGTTCCGCACCCAACAGGTTTCCCGCACCACGCAGCTCGAGGTCCTTCATGGCGATCTGCATACCGCCGCCCAGGTCGCTGTGTTGGGCGATCGTTTTCAGACGTTCGTACGCCGTCTCGCTGAGGGTGTGGCCACGGTCGTACAAGAAATAGGCATAGGCGCGCTCACGCGAACGACCCACACGGCCGCGCAACTGGTGCAACTGCGACAGACCATACTTGTCCGCGCGGTCAATGATCAGTGTGTTCGCATTCGGAACATCGAGGCCGGTCTCGACAATCGTCGTCGACACCAACACATCGAATTTGCGCTCCCAAAAATCGACCATCACCTGCTCGAGCTGGTTCTCGGAAAGTTTGCCGTGCGCGACCGCGATGCGCGCCTCGGGAACCAATTCCGCCAACTTATTTGCCGTCGAATTAATCGTCGACACACGGTTGTGCACGAAAAAGACTTGACCCTCTCGCAACAATTCACGACGAATCGCGGCCGTCACCTGCTCGTCCGTGTTCTCACCCACATAGGACAACACGGGGTGACGTTCCTCGGGCGGAGTCGCCAGAGTCGACATTTCGCGGATACCCGCCACTGCCATCTCCAAGGTGCGAGGAATCGGGGTCGCACTCATCGCCAACACGTCGACGTTGTGCTTCAGCTTCTTCAACTGGTCCTTGTGCTCCACACCGAAGCGCTGCTCCTCGTCGATGATCACCAAACCCAGATCCTTGAACGAGACGCTCCCGCCCAACAACCGGTGTGTGCCAATCACCACATCGAGCGAACCATCGGCCAGCGAATCAATTACATGCTTCGCTTCCTTATCCGTCTGGAAACGCGACAACGGAGCCAACGTGACAGGGAAACCACTGAAACGTTCGCGGAACGTCTCGGTGTGCTGACGAACCAACAGCGTGGTCGGCACAATGATGGCCACCTGCTTTCCCGACATCACCGCCTTGAATGCCGCACGAATCGCGACCTCCGTCTTACCGAAACCCACATCGCCGGCCAGCAGACGGTCCATCGGAACGGAACGCTCCATGTCCGCCTTGATCTCGTCAATCGTCGTCAACTGGTCTTCGGTCTCGGCGTAGGGGAACGCATCCTCCAGCTCACGCTGCCACGGGGTGTCCGGCGGGAACGCAAAACCCACCGCACTTTGGCGGGCCGCATACAGTTTGACCAACTCTACGGCGATATCGCGCACTGCCTTGCGGGCACGGCCCTTCGTCGTCGACCAATCCGAACCGCCCATCTTGGACAGCGTCGGATCCTCGCCGCCCACATAACGGGTCAACAACCCCAGCTGATCGGTGGGCACATACAGTTTGTCGCCCGGGTAACCGCGTTTGCTGGGCGCGTACTCGATCACCAAATATTCGCGCTTCGACTTCTTCTTCGCACTGCCACTGCCCGTCACGATTTCGCGTTCCACCAGCTCGAGGAACTTCCCGATCCCGTGAGTGTCGTGCACGACAAAGTCGCCCTTTGCCAACGCCAACGGGTCGACCGTGTTCTTGCGACGAGTCGCCAGCTTTGTGTCCGCCCGGCCACCGCGATGCTCGCGACGCCCAAAGAACTCGGCCTCGGACACCAACACGACGCCCAACCCGGGCACGTCCACACCGTGTTCGATGTTGCCCTTCACGAGGTAACACACCCCGGGTTCCAGTTCGGCGGGGGCACGATCCACGATTCGACCCGCGAAACCGGCCTCGGCGATCATGTCCCGGGCGCGCTCCAACAAACCCTGGCCGGCGATAACGACAGCCACACGGTTGCCCGCTGCGAGCCTCGAACCGACAAAATTCACGGCACCATCGGGGTCACCCGCGAACGACGGAATCGCATGCGATTCGGAACGCTCCTCGAGCCCGCTGTCAAACGTGGTGATCGTGAAATAGTCGCGCTCGGCGATAGCGGCACGGAATTCGTCCAAACCGATGAAATCCGATGCGCCCAAATCGATGGGGGCCTCGGCGCCGTGGGCGGCAATCTGCCATGCGGCACCCAAAAATTCGCGATTCGTTTCACGCAAACTCTCGGCACGCGCCCGCACCTTCTCGGGTGACAGCACAATGACAGTGGCGGTGCGGTCAAAATAATCCGTCAACGGCACAACGCGCTCGACGAGGGCCGGCAGCAACGATTCCATTCCGGAAACGGGGATACCCTCGGAAATCGGATCCGTCATCGACCGCAGCGACGGAACCGTGTCCCCCAACAGTTTGGCGCGGTTGCGCACATCGGCGGTCAACGGAATTTCCCGAACCGGCAAACATTCAACCCGATCGAGTGGCAGTAGCGAACGCTGGTCGGCGACCGAGAATTCGCGCATCTCGTCGATCTCGTCCCCAAAGAAATCCACGCGCACCGGGTGGTGCGCCAGCGGGGGGAACACGTCCAAAATTCCACCGCGAACAGCAATCTCGCCTCGGCGCGTGACCATGTCGACGCGCTGATAGCCGGCCTCTAGCAACCCGCGAGTGGTGCCCAGCAGGTCGGCTCGGCCACCGACGGCCAACGAAATCGTCCGCGCGTCCGTCAGGTCAGCCGACAACGGCTGCAGGGCGGCACGGACACTGGCAATCACCACAAGGCTCGCAATACCGTTCCACGCATGCAGCTCACGCAACACCGCAAACCGGGTGCCCACCGTCTCGCTCGACGGGCTCAACCGCTCATGCGGCAGGGTCTCCCACGAGGGGAACACGACGGCGCGAACACCCCACGTGCCCAGCGACTCCCGCAGCGCCTCGGCTTCACGGCCCGTGGCCGTCACCACCAACACCACACGCGGCGTCGCACACAACGCCGCAATTGCGGGGGCCCGAAGTCCGTCCTCCATCGACAGCGCGGGGCCGCGCAGAGTACGCCACATCGGCTCGAAAGTGGGGGTCAAATCGGCGAGGCTCACCCACCGATTCTAGCGACGCACCCCGTTACGGCTTCGCGGTGTGCACGTGCAGCTGGGCGGACGACAACCCGTCGACAACGAGGCGCTCCACAGCGTCACACGCATCGACGACGAGGTGCGGCAAGACCTCGCGTTCCTGCTTCGAAAAGGATTCCAACACATGGTCGGCGGCGTCCTTACGGCCGGCAGGGCGACCGACGCCCACACGGACCCGCAAGAAATCGGGGCCGATCGCCCCCATGATGGACCGCACGCCGTTCTGGCCACCGTGGCCACCGCCGAGCTTCAGGCGGACCGTGTCAAACGGAATGTCTATGTCGTCGTGGATCACAATCACACGTTCGGGTGCGACATCAAAATATTTCACCAGCGCACCCACCGGGCCGCCAGACGTATTCATATAGCTCAAGCAGGTCGCGACAATGATTTTGTCGGTACCGGGGCGAAAACGACCCTCGGCGACCATCGCATTGGCTTTGTGTCGTTTCAACGACAGGCGCAGGTCGGCGCACAACTGCGCAACAACCATGTGCCCCACATTATGCCGATGCGTGGCGTAGTCAGGCCCGGGGTTACCGAGCCCGACAATCAGCCACGCATCAGACATTATGTGTAACCGAATTACTCGGCGGCAGCTACCTCGGCAGCGTGTGCAGCAGGAGCGGCAACGATGCTGACGATGATGGTCTCGACGGGGAGGTGCAGCTTGGCGTCAGCGGGCAGTGCGATGTCGCCTGCGGTGACGTGAGCGTGCTCCTTCAGACCGGTGACATCAACCGAGATGGTCTCGGGGATGTGCAGTGCTTCGGCCTCAACCGAGATCACGGCGTGGTCCAGAACTGCGATAGCGCCCGAGAAGGGGGTGCCGGTCACGTGAACGGGAACGTTAACGGTCACGGTCTCGCCCTTGGTGACAACGAGCAGGTCAAGGTGCTCGATGATCTGGCGTACGGGGTCCTTCTGAACGTCCTTGACGAGAACGAGGTGCTTGTCCTTGCCGACGGTCAGTTCGATGATGGGGTTCTTGTGACGAACCAGCAGAGTGGTTTCGTGGTTGGGCAGGGTCACGTGAACGGGTGCTCCACCGTGGCCGTAGATGACGGCGGGGATCTGGCCGATTGCGCGCAGCTTGCGTGCTGCACCCTTGCCGAAGTTGGTGCGAAGTTCGCCCACCATTGCGTGTGATTCAGACATAGTTATTGCCTCCGTGTAGAGGGGCCGGGCCCCTGATGTTTTCTACTCGAACGCCGGAAAGCGTGAGGAAAGACAGGTGCCGTTCCACCGCGTCGATTACGGGAACCGTAGTTCCCCTCGCCGAAGTTCACCTCCAGCATACCCGATAGGCTAGGAACACGATTTCGGCAAGGAGATTACAGATGTCACAGGCAAATATTGGTGTTGTAGGACTCGCAGTCATGGGGTCAAACCTGGCTCGCAACCTGGCAAGCCGCGAGGGAAACACCGTCGCCGTGTACAACCGTTCATTCGACAAGACCGAGGCACTGGTCTCGGCTCACCCCGAAGCCAACTTCGTCTCCACCCGCTCTGTGCAGGAATTCGCGGACAGCCTGGCAAAGCCCCGCACCGCAATCATCATGGTCAAGGCCGGTGCTGGCACCGACGCCGTCATCGACCAGCTGTGTGAAGTTTTCGAACCCGGCGACATCATCGTTGACGGCGGAAACGCCCTGTTCACCGACACCATCCGCCGCGAAAAGGCCGTGCGCGAAACCGGCATCAACTTTGTCGGCGCCGGAATCTCGGGCGGTGAAGAAGGCGCACTGACCGGCCCCTCGATCATGCCCGGCGGCTCGGCCGAAGCCTGGGACACCCTGGGACCGATCCTGCGTTCCATCGCCGCAATCGCCGAGGGCGAGCCTTGTGTCACCCACGTCGGAACTGACGGCGCCGGACACTTCGTCAAAATGATCCACAACGGCATCGAATACGCCGACATGCAGCTGATCGCCGAAGCCTATGACCTGATTCGCCGTGGAACCGGAAAGACTCCCGCCCAGATTGCCGACATTTTTGTCGAATGGAACAAGGGCGAACTCGAGTCCTACCTGATCGAAATCACCGCCGAGGTACTGCGCCAGGTCGACGCAGCCACCGGCCAGCCCCTCGTCGACGTCATCGTCGATGAGGCCGGCAGCAAGGGCACCGGCGTGTGGACCGTGCAGACCGCGCTGTCGTTGGGCACCCCCGTGTCGGGAATCGCCGAAGCAGTGTTCGCCCGCGGACTCAGCTCTCACCCCGAGCAGCGCGCACTGGCCGGCAACTTCCCCGGCCCCGACAGCTTCACCGTCGCCGACGAAACTGCATTCATCGAGGACGTCCGTCAGGCACTGTACGCCTCGAAGATCGTGGCGTATTCGCAAGGTTTCGACGCAATCCGTGCCGGAGCAGCCGAATACAACTGGAACATCAACCTCGGTGAGGTCGCCCGCATCTGGCGTGGTGGCTGCATCATCCGCGCCCAGTTCCTTAACCGCATCACCGACGCATACCGCGCTGACGAAACTTTGGCGCTGCTGATGGCCGCACCGTACTTTGCCGATGCTGTCGCCACCGCACAGGCCGCATGGCGCCGCGTGGTTGTTGCCGCCACCGAGGCCGGCATCCCCGCGCCCGCATTCTCGTCTTCGCTGTCGTACTACGACGGTTTGCGCGCCGACCGCCTGCCCGCCGCCGTGGTGCAGGGCCAGCGTGACTTCTTTGGTGCACACACCTACCGCCGCGTCGACAAGGACGGCACCTTCCACACCCAGTGGTCGGGCGACCGCACCGAAATCTCGGCCGTCGACACCCACTAGTTGACGAGGCTCGGCGCATGTCGGACGCATCAGACCCGCTCGGGGGCGACACGTTCCGCGATTTCGCGAGCAGCCGCCGCAGCACCCGGGATTTTGCGCCCACCCCTGTCGCACCTGACGTGATCGAGGCCCTGCTGGCCGACGCGATGACCGCACCCAGCTGGTCAAACACTAGGCCCTACATGGTCGCGGTGGCGTCGGGCCCGGCTCGCGACCGGATTGCCGCAGAGTTTACGAGGCGGTGGGACGACGGCAGCGCCGCCTTGCGTGGCAACTGGTGGCAGAAAACACTGTTCGCGTTACGCGGCGGGCTGCCCCGATCTGACTACCGAATCTTGCGCCGATATCCCCGTGACTTGCGGGACCGCAGCCACAAGATCGGTCGGGACATGTACTCCCACCTGGGTATCGACCGCGGGGACCGTGCCGGCCGTGATGCCCAGTGGCGGCGCAACTTTGACTTCTTTGGTGCACCCGTGGAACTGTTTGTGTTCGTCCATGGCGGGCTGGAACCGTTCTCGGCATCCGATGCGGGCCTGTTCATGCAGAACCTGATGCTCTCGGCGCACGCCCGCGGACTCGGCACGTGTGCCCAAGGCGCTGCCGCCGTGTGGCCCGATGTGGTCCGCGCGGAATTCGATGTCCCCGCGCACTACAAACTGCTGTGCGGTATCGCGCTGGGCTACCCCACCGATGCGGCCATCAACACCTTCGGCGCCGAACGGCTTCCCGCAACGGACATCACGGTTCCGCCGCGCGCGTCACACTAGCCGCAACCCGGCGCATAACCTGCACCAATCCGTGCACGAAAGCAACGAGCCCCGTCAACCTGATGCTGACGGGGCTCGAAAAAAGTGGTGGCTAGGCGGCGCCGTCGAACATCGACGTGACCGAACCGTCGCCGAAAACTTCGCGGATTGCGCCCGCGATGGTGGGGGCGATCGAGAGTACCTCGAGTCGGTCCCAACGCTTGTCCTCGGGGATCGGCAGGGTGTCGGTGACGACAACCTTGTCGATGAATTCTGACTGCAGGATCTCGGTCGCAGGGTCGCTAAACACGGCGTGAGTGGCGGCAACGACGACGCCCTTTGCGCCGGCCTTCTTCAGTGCTTCGGCGGCCTTGACGATGGTGCGGCCGGTGTCGATGAGGTCATCGACGAGCAGGCAGACGCGGCCTTCGACCTGTCCCACGATTTCGTGCACCGATACCTGGTTGGGCACGAAGGGGTCACGACGCTTGTGGATGATGGCCAAGGGTGCGCCGAGCTTGTCGCTCCACACGTCGGCGACGCGCACGCGGCCCATGTCGGGGCTGACGACGGTCAGAGTTTCAGGGTCCAGCTCGGCCCGGAAGTGTTCGAGCAGCACGGGCATGGCGAACAGGTGGTCGAAGGGGCCGTCAAAGAAGCCCTGAATCTGTGATGCGTGGATGTCGATCGACATGATGCGGTCGGCGCCGGCGGTCTTGAACAGGTCGGCGACGAGACGGGCCGAGATGGGTTCGCGGCCGCGACCCTTCTTGTCCTGTCGTGCATAGGGGAAGAACGGTGCGACCACGGTGATGCGCTTGGCGCTGGCGCGCTTCAAGGCGTCGACCATGATCAGCTGTTCCATCAGCCACTCGTTGATGGGGGTGCAGTGCGACTGCAATACAAATGCGTCGGTGCCGCGCACGCTTTCATCGAAGCGGGCATAGATTTCGCCGTTTGCAAAGGTGCGGGCGTCGGTGGGGACCAACGAGATGTCGAGTTCTTTGGCAACATCGAGAGCCAACTGGGGGTGTGCGCGACCCGAAATGAGGACGAGGCGCTTTTTGTTGCTTGTCTCGATTGATGTCACTGACTTATTCCCCCTGTGTAGCCCGCTCGGCGGCCTCGGCAGCCGCTGAACCGGGACGGTTGTTTTCGACCCACCCCGAAATGTTTTTTTGGGGCGCCATCGACAGTGACAGATTGCCCGCGGGGACGTCCTTTCGGACTGTTGTACCCGCAGCGGTGTACGCTCCGTCCCCAATTCTAACGGGCGCAACGAAGACGTTGTGAGACCCGGTTCGCACGTGGGAACCCACCTCGGTGCGGTGTTTGGCGACGCCGTCGTAGTTGGCGGTAATGGTGCCCGCGCCGATGTTGGATTTCTCGCCCACGGTGGTGTCGCCGATGTAGGACAGGTGCGGGATTTTGCTTCCCGCACCGATTTGGGAGTTCTTGGTTTCGACGAAAGCGCCGATCTTGCCGCCCGAACCCAGCACGGTTCCGGGACGCAGGTACGAGTAGGGGCCGACGGTGGCACCCGCCTCGATTACTGCGAGGGTGGCGTCGGTGCGGATGACGTGCGAGCCGTCGCCGACTTCGGTGTCGCGCAGTGTGGTTTCCGGGCCGATGACCGCGTTCGAGCCGATTGCGGTGGCACCCTGCAGGTATGTGCCGGGAAGAATTCGGGTGTCCGCGTCGATGGTGACGGCACGGTCAATCCACGTGGTCGCGGGGTCGTCGATGGTGACACCGTTGAGCTGGTGACCGCGGACGATCATGGCGTTGAGTCGCGCGGCGACCTCGGCCAGCTGAACCCGGTCATTGACCCCGGCGACGAGCCAGGCCTCGGCGGCGGCGACAGCAGAGACGGTCTGACCCGAAATGGTGAGATATTCGACCACGTCGGTCAAATATTTTTCGCCCTGCGAGTTCGCCGACCCAATGGTGGCGAGACCTGCGGCCAGCGGTGTGGCCGAGAAAACGTAGGTTCCGGAATTGGTTTCGGCGACGGCCAGTTCCGTTTCGGATGCATCACGGTGTTCGACGATGCGCACGACGGCCCCGGATTCGTCGCGGACGATTCGGCCGTATCCGGTGGGATCATCGGGGAACGAGCTGACAATGGTGGCGCTGGAGCCGCTGTCGCGGTGGTGTGCCAGGACAT
>JBEEON010000044.1:0-3397 GCA_041191625.1 Actinomycetota bacterium
AACGCGAGCAGGTCGAACGTGACTTTGTCGCCGCGACCGGTGTGCGCCTTGTGACCGTCGATGTCGCGGACCGTTTCCTCGAGGCCATGGCCGGTGTGACCGAGCCCGAGGCGAAGCGCAAGATTATCGGCCGCGAATTCATTCGTGCGTTCGAAGCCGCCGAGGTCGACCTTGTGCAGGAGGCCGCGAACTCGGGCCGTGCCGTGCGTTACCTCGTGCAGGGAACCCTGTACCCCGACGTCGTCGAAAGTGGTGGCGGTTCGGGAACGGCGACCATCAAGTCGCACCACAACGTGGGTGGGCTTCCGGAGGACCTCAACTTCTCGTTGGTCGAGCCTCTGCGTGAACTGTTCAAGGACGAGGTTCGTGCCATCGGTCGCGAACTGGGACTTCCGGAAGCCATCGTGGGGCGCCAGCCGTTCCCCGGCCCGGGCCTCGGTATCCGCATTGTCGGCGAGGTGACGAAGGAACGCTTGGACACCCTGCGTGCCGCCGACGTCATCGTCCGTGAAGAACTGACGGCAGCCGGTCTCGACAAGTCGATCTGGCAGTGCCCCGTCGTGCTGCTGGCGGATGTCCGTTCGGTGGGCGTCCAGGGCGACGGCCGCACCTATGGTCACCCCATCGTGTTGCGTCCCGTGTCCAGCGAAGATGCGATGACCGCCGACTGGACTCGTGTGCCGTACGACGTGTTGGCAAAGATTTCGAACCGCATCACCAACGAGGTGAAGGACATCAACCGCGTTGTGCTCGACGTCACGTCGAAGCCGCCGGGAACTATTGAGTGGGAGTAACCCCACATGCCGAAGGCCCCGAGGATGCTGTCCTCGGGGCCTTCGGTGTAAATACGGCGGATGTTACTCGCGAGTGATGGCGAGCATGCGCAGGATTTCGGTGTACAGCCACACGACGGTGACCATGATTCCGAACGCTCCCTGCCATGCATAGACGCGGGGTGCGCCTCGTTCGACACCGACCTTGATCGACTCAAAGTCCATGACCAGCGAATACGCGGCGAGGAAGACGACGACCACACCGAGGATCAGGCCCAAGGGGATGCCGGCGATTTCCAGCGAACGCATGCCCCAGGTCATGCCGGGCATTGCACCGGTCATCATGAGGATCATGTTGACGAGCGAGAACACGGCGTAACCGATGATCGCCATGGTGACGATTTTGTTCATGCGCGGGGTGGCGCGGAACTTGCCCGACAGGAACAGGAACAGGGTCACACCGACGACGGCGAGGGTGCCCACGATTGCCTGGGTGACGATTCCCTCGTACATGCCGTTGAAGAACATCGACAAGGCGCCCAGAGCGATGCCCTCGAATGCGGCGTATGCGAGCACGAGTGCGGGTGAAGGGGTCTTCTTGAAAATGTTGACCATGGCCAGCACGAAAGCAATGATCAGACCGGGAAGCATCAGTGCGGGGACGACCCAACCGACTGCGGCTCCGGCGACCAGTACGGCGAACGACACGAGGGTTTTCACAATCGTGTCCTCGTAGGTCATGCGGCCGGTTTCGGCGCCGGTGGCTGCCGGCATGTCATAGGCCGTCTCGAGGGAGTCGGCGGCGGGTGCGGTGTTCGCGCCTCGTCCGTACAGGTTCTCCAGCTGGTCGCGGGAAACCTGTCCGGGTCGGAACGCGGCGGAACGCGAGAATGCGGGATTCGAGCTCATGATTCTCCTTCAGGTGAATTCGATACATCCAGTGTAAACACGGCCGGGCCGCGGAAACTATGAAATAGCTGTGAGTTACAGCTCGACCCACCACAGCCACAACAGCACGCCGCCGACCATCCACAGGGTCATGTTGACCCACCCCAAAACGATTGCGGCGACGGCCATGCGGCGGCCGCCTTCGTGGGTGCGGCGGATTTGTTCCGTGGCAAACCACCCCAAGGGCAGGGCCATGGGCGACAACATGCAGCCCAGAACGAGCGACAGTACGGCCAACGGGTTGACTTTCCGTTTCACCGTGGTCTTTTCCATGTCGACACTCTAACCCCGGGTCGTCCCATGTCGGAGGAGCAACCTAAACTTGTGAACGACATGACGACGCTCTTTGACGACAACCTTTTCTCGCCCGCACCCCACGGAATCGACCCCGCAGACCCCCTGTTGGTGGGTTTGAACCCGGCACAGTTGCGTGCCGTGACGCACCGTGGCCCCGCCTTGCTGATTGTGGCGGGCGCCGGTTCGGGCAAGACCTCGGTGCTGACCCGCCGCATTGCGTTGTTGTTGAAGAACCGCGAGGCGTGGCCCAGCCAGATCCTCGCGATTACGTTCACGAACAAGGCGGCCGCCGAGATGCGGGAACGCATCGGTGCGCTGATCGGTGTGGACGAGGCCAACCAGATGTGGATTTCGACCTTCCACTCGGCGTGTGTGCGCATCCTGCGCCGCGAGGCGGAACGGTTCGGTTTCAGCTCGTCGTTCACGATTTATGATTCGGCTGACTCGAAGTCGCTGATCAAACGAATTATTAAGGAATACGAGGCCGACACCCTGGGTCTGACCCCGGGCAGTGTCATGTCCAAGATGTCAAAGCTGAAGAACGAGCTGGTCGACTGTGACCAGTTCGCTCGCACCGTGAACTCGGACGACCCGAACGAGGTCATGTTCCTCGAAATTTGGCGCAAATACACGTCGGAACTGCGCCGCGCGAACGCGTTCGACTTTGACGACCTGATCGGTCAAACCGTGTTCCTTTTCCGTGCGTTCCCCGAAATCCGCGCCCTGTATCAGCGCCGATTCCGTCACCTGCTGGTCGACGAATACCAGGACACCAACCACGCGCAGTACGCCCTCATCTATGAACTGACTCGCCCGGTGGAACCGCAGTTTGTGACCCCCGACACCCCTCCGAAACTCGTCGAAATGGATGGGTCGATCAAGGCCGCCTCGCTGACCGTGGTGGGTGACAGCGACCAGTCGATTTATGCGTTCCGTGGCGCCGACATTCGCAACATTCTCGAATTCGAACGCGATTTCCCCGGCACCGACGTCGTGTTGCTGGAACAGAACTACCGCTCCAGCCAGAACATCCTCGACGCCGCAAACGCCGTGATTTCGAACAACTTCGATACGACTCGGGCAAAGAACCTGTTCACCGAAAGCGGTGCCGGCGCCCAGATCGTGGGCTTCACCGGTGTGACCGCCCACGACGAAGCCCAATTCGTGGCCGACGAAGTGCATGCGTTGCACGACAGCGGTGTCGCATACCGCGACATGGCGGTCTTCTATCGCACAAACTCACAGACCCGCGCCTTGGAAGAAATTCTGATGCGCGCCGCGGTGCCTTACAAGCTGTTGGGTGGCACAAAGTTCTATGAACGTGCCGAAATCAAGGACGTGATGGCGTACCTCATCGCCGTCGCAAACCCGCAGGACGC
>JBEEON010000045.1:0-18705 GCA_041191625.1 Actinomycetota bacterium
TGGGGGTTCGAGTCCCTCCAGGGGCACCACTGTGTTGGACGCTACGAAACAGAGTTGATGGTGTTTCTCCAAGCTTCGCCGGCTGTAAGTCCTGGCGTCAATTGTTGTTCGAGGAACACGAGCGCTTGTTCAGGGGTCGCATTGTGCGCGGAAAGGAACGCACGGAGGGAAACATCGGGCATCCGCACAACCTCGCACTGCTCACTGATGTAGAGGGGTGCATTCGGGTGTTTGCAGACAATCGGATAATCCGCTGGAAATTTTTCCACTATGCGTATGAGCAGCTCAGTTGAAAGGTCACGATTCATCAGGAGTAAACAATGTCTGACATTTTCGTCGGAATCTTGCGCGAGGGTTTCCAGCACTTCCACGGGGAGTCGGGGAAAGGTGCAAACATCTGCTCGAACTTGTGGTGTCCCTCTCTCGATCAGGTCGAGCAAAGTTGCAACGTTGTAGGGCTCCGGCGGCTGAGGCGTTGAGGCATCGTGGGCGAAATACCCCAAACTTATTGCGGCTTTCTTCACCATTTGCAGGTGGTCACGCTGTCGGTAGAAGCGGTTTGGTTCAACAGATACTCCACTTTCACGTTGTATTTGACGCGCTCGAGCCTGGGCCAATGATTATGCGAATTGTTTTTCGGTTAGTGTCCCAGCACGAAAATAAATCGCAGTCCGTTTTGTGAACACTTGTATTGAGGTAACAGGTCGGATTGTCTGCCTCCGCGAAACATGTTGGATGACATCACATCATCGACATTACGATTTAACGCAAATAATTGTCAAGAGTGCTTGCTGGGTTTTGCCTCTGTAGCTCAATGGAAGAGCAGTTCCGTCCTAAGGAAAGGGTTGGGGGTTCGAGTCCCTCCAGGGGCACCACTCATCGGTCGCGCCTCCAGTAATTTCAAAGGTTTTCGGGTTAACCTGAACCAATGTGGGGCTTCGGAAAATCAGGCAATAACGGCGACGACACTAAGCGCGTGATCCCTGTCACTATCGACCCGATTGCCGTGAGCAGTGGGGACCTGGACTCCCCGGCGATTGACATCGCCGAACCCATCCGATCCGAATGGCGCGACGAGCTCGCAGCGATCGGCGGAATCAACCCGTTGCTTCATTTCCCCCGCGACACCGCGATCGAATTCAGTGTCGGGCATCCCGGCGGACTCGCCCAACTCTTTGCCGGCTCGCCGACGCTGTTGCGCACCCTGGTTCGCGACGATGTTGCATTGAATCGTGCGCGTCACAACGCAATCCGAATCAACGACAAAGGCATCGAACTGCAGGCCGCACGCGGCATCGACTCGGTGTATTTGGCTGTCGGTTTGGTCACGTGGGCGGCGGGCGATGTCGAATACTGTGCGCCCATGCTGGTGCGTCCGGTGCGTTTGCGTCGACGTGCCGACGACATTGAAATCACCTTGCAGGGTGGTTTGCGACTGAACCCTGCCTTGGCACGTGAGTTGTTCACCCAGTTCGGTATCGGACTCGACGAACCCACGTTTGTGGCGTTGACCGATGACAATGGGTCGTTCCGGCCCAACGGGGCTTTGGACCGCCTGCAGGGATTGATTGCGCACATCCCCGGCGCTCATGTGGTTCCCGCACTGGCGATCGCCAACCTGTCGGATGTTGCCGCCGACATGGTCAGCGCCTCGGCGCACCTGTCCCACCCGATTTTGGACGCCGTCGCGGGAAACCCCAATGCCCTGTATCTGGTGACGGAAAGCCATGCTGCGATCGACCCGGGTGACCCCGACACTCGGCCCCTCGATTCCGACACTCTGGTGTTGGACGCTGACACCGAACAGGAACTGATTGTCGCGCACATCGTCGCGGGCAATTCGATCGTGGTGGGCACGCCGTCGGGTTCGGGTGCTACACAAACGATTGTGAATTCGGTGGCCGAGCTGGTGCGCACCGGTAAGAGCGTGCTCGTCGTTGGCTCACGTCGTTCGCGGCTCGATTCGATCCGTCGCCGGTTGCGTTCGCTGGGTCTCGATGGGCTCGCCGTGGCGCCGCGCAGCCTGCGCGCCGACCTCATTCGCGCAATTTCACGCAACGAGACCGCGGTCGCTCCGCAGGGCGACGACATCGCGGCAGCGTTGACCCGCATGCGCGGTGTGCTGCGCGACTATCGCGGTGCACTGTCGACCGTCGACACTCGGTGTGATGCCAGCGTGGTCGACGCGATTCGTGAACTGGCACGGCTCTCTGTTCCCGGTGGGCCCGAGACCAATGTCAGCCTCCCCGCCGATGCGGTGACGGCGCTCGCAGGTCAGCTCGACAAGGCCGCCGAGGCGTTGGTGACCGCGGCGAATCTGGGCGAATTCCGGTATGGGCCGGATGACTCACCCTGGTATGCCGCACAGTTCACAAACGGTGAGGATGCGATAGCCGCACAGAACCGTGCGCGAGCATTGAACGACTCGGAACTCGAACGACTGATTTCCGCCGCACACGCAGTGCTGTCGCAGTCGCCCCTTGGGATGGCAGACACGGTTGCAGGCATCGCGGAACGCGAAAACTTGCTCGAGGGTGTGCGGGAAACACTGGACAGATTCAGCCCCGAAATTTTCGACCGCCCGCTCGCCGACCTTGTTGCCGCGCATGACCCCGATCAGCGACACAGCGGTGTGCCCGCCATCCAGCGCCGACGTTTAAAGAAGTTGGCGAAAGAATTCACGCGCCCCGGTGCCGTTATCGCGGACATGCACGAGGCGCTGACTCGAGCCAGTGCACAACGCATCGAATGGGAGCGCCGTGTCCCGACGGGCGAGCGCCCCAGCGTACCGAGGGGAATTGTGGAACTGTCCGCAGCCGTCGATACGGTTACGCGACACTGTGCGGTGCTCGACAACGCGCTGGGCACCGACATGCGGTCGATGCCGTTGACGGAACTGGCGGAATTGGTTGCGCGCCTGTCCGAGGACAGTGAAGTTTTGGGGACCCTGCATGAACGCAGCGAGGTGTCGCGTTCACTGCGGGAATGGGGCCTGGGGGACCTGCTGGTCGACTTGGCGAACCGTCACATCGACGACAGCGGTGTTCGTGCCGAACTGGAATTGGCGTGGTGGCGCGGAGTGCTCGAGATGCTCATCGCCGACCGCCAGCAACTGTTGGGCGCCGATCCTCGCATCCTCGATCGACTGGAGAACGATTTCCGCACGGTAGATGCCGCACACGTGTCGGGTAACGCACAGCGCCTCGCAGCGGCGTTGGCTTCGGAGTGGAAGTCCGCTGTGGTGGCTCACCCCGACCAGGCGCACGCGCTGAAAGCCATGCTGAAGGACGGGACCGTGAGCTCGCGCTCGCTGTGGGAGCACAGCCCGAACCTCGCGCGCGCGGTGGCACCCGTCTGGGCAATTTCTCCCTATGAAATTGCGTCGCTCGACCCCCGTCAACGATGGGATGTCGTCGTGCTGGTGGACGCCGGTGCCGTGACGGTCGCCGAGGCGGCTCCGTCGATCGCTCGCGGAACCCAGGTTGTGGCGTTTGGTGACCCCATCACCGATCACCCCGTCGGTTTCACCATCACACCGGATGACGCATCGCAGCGCACGGTGGGGTCAATTTCGATTCTGTCCCGACTGGCGGACTATTTGCCGACCCACGCTTTGACACAGTCGTACCGCACTCTGGGTAACGACCTGGCGGCGAGCATCAACCAGCACCTGTACTCGGGTGGTGTGCGCAGTTGGACCCTGGCAGCGAGTGCGCTGGGAGTCGAGGGCATCGCCATCGAAAACGTCCACGGCACGAGAATGCCCGACGAGGTCACCGGCCGAGTCGAAGCACCCGATTCCGAAGTCATCGCCGTGGTGCGCCGAGTGCTCGAGCACGCACGACACCACCCGACGGAATCCCTGATGGTGATCAGCCCGTCGCCCGTCCACGTGTCGCGCATCCACGATGCCGTCTTGGCCGCGATTCCGGTCAACCGTGACCTGCAAGATTTCCTGGCCAACTCGGACAGCGAACCCTTCGTCGTCTTGACACTCGATCAGGCCTCGTCGGTCACGCGTGACCGCGTAATTGTTTCGCTGGGCTATGGCAAGACCCCGCACGGTCGAATCCTGTCGGACCTGGGCCCGCTGGCCACCGCAGACGGGGAACGACTTGTCGCGGTTGCGGTCACTCGCGCGCACTCGCACCTGCGCGTCATCACGAGCCTGTCGCCCAGTGACCTGACCATCGACCGTATGGCTCCGGGCCCCCGAATGCTGGGGCGATTCATCGACGACACACTGGCATTCACCCCTCCGACGGCACCGCACAACCCGCTGTTGGAGGACCTGGGCTCGAGACTTGAAGCTCGCGGAGTCACACTGTTGCCCGCCACCTCGGATATTCCTCTGGCCGCAGTGCGCGGACAACGGACCGTCGCCATCGACATTGATGACGCGCTCACGGGCCTGAGCCTGCGCAGCGGGATTCGCATCCGACCCGCAACGCTGGCACGATTCGGTTGGGACTACATTCGTGTGCACACCCTGGAGCTGTTCATGAACCCCGATTCGGTGGCGGATCGAATCGTGGCGATGCTCGATGAGTGACGTCCCCGCGACACCCAAAAAACCTCGCCGCGCCACCACCCCGCCGCCGCCCGGCAGCGACCCCAAGCCGACGCCGGAACCGGAACGTCACACGTTGACCGAGAACGATGAACGCCTGCGGCAGGAAAAGCCGCCCCACTATTAGGCGGTCAGAACCCGACTGGGGGTGACCACGTGGGTTGCGCTGCGATCGTGCGCTTCGACGGGGATGTCCGTGCGAACCTCGTCGTCAAAAACAACGGCGACCACAGGAATGCCCGGGGGCACGGTGGCCAAATAGCGGTCGTAGTAGCCCTTGCCCCACCCCAAGCGGTTTCCGCGGGCGTCCGCCGCTGCCGCGGGAATCAGGATCATGTCCGGAGCGACCGTTGCGGGGGTGAGCTGCCGCGGAACAGGCATCCCTTCCGCGTCGGAATCCGGGTCGTGCAGCGCCTCGGCGGTCAGTTCGTGCCAAGTCATGGCACCCTCGCCGTGAGACACGGGGACGACCACGTGAACCCCCGAATCCAACAACAGTTCCACGGCGGGGACAATCGGCGGTTCCGAGGGAAGCGGCAGGAACGCCGCGACACAGGACGGTGAATACGCATCGACCAGTGCGCCAATCGTCCCGAGAAGCCCAGTCGACAGGGCGTCACGATCGGTGGACGAGCGAGCGGAGCGAGACTGACGCACCTGTGCTCGAATCGCACGTTTCGCCGCTGAGATGTCCACGTTCCTATCCTATGGAGGCCCGTAACGGTACTCTGGGGGAATGACACATCGTTTGACGAAGGCCGTGATTCCGGCTGCTGGTCTGGGTACCCGATTCCTTCCCGCAACCAAGGCGATGCCTAAAGAAATGTTGCCCGTCGTCGACAAGCCCGCCATCCAATATGTGGTGGAAGAAGCCGTTCGGGCCGGCCTGCATGACGTACTCATGGTCACGGGTCGCAACAAGAACACTCTGGAGAACCACTTCGACCAGGTTCCCGAACTGCAGCACATCCTCGAGATGAAGGGCGACCAGAAGAAGCTGGCCGCCGTCGAGTTCTCGAACATGCTGGCTGACATGCACTATGTGCGCCAAGGCGAGCCCAAGGGGCTCGGTCACGCCGTGCTGCGTTCCCGTCAGCACGTCGGCAAGGAGCCCTTTGCCGTGCTCCTCGGTGACGACATCATCGATGAACGCGATGTGTTGTTGGACACCATGATCGCCGCGTCCGAAAAGTTTGGTGCCACCATCATCGCGCTGATGGAAGTTCCCCGTCACATGACCGACCACTACGGCATCGCCACGGTCGAGGCCACGGAACACGACTCCATCGTGAAGGTCACCGACCTCGTCGAAAAGCCCGACCCCGCCGAAGCCCCGTCGACGCTCGCTGTCATCGGCCGCTACGTGTTGCAGCCCGAGGTGTACGACGTGCTTGAAAACACTCCTCCCGGCAAGGGTGGGGAAATCCAGCTGACCGATGCGCTGCGCCACATGGCTGTGGAAGGCATCGCCGGCGGAGTCTATGGCGTAATTTTCCGTGGCCGCCGCTATGACACCGGTGACAAACTGGACTACATCAAAGCGATTGTGCGTCTGGCTCTCGCCCGTGGCGATCTGGGCCAAGACCTGCACGAATGGCTTGAAGACCCCGTAAACCGCGCCGTCTGATGCTCGACGTCAACGTCGAACACAACGGCGTACGGGTTCGCACGGTTCGTCGGCGCGATGCGGGTCACCTCGACCGCGAACTGCACGACAATCGCGGCTGGTTGGTCAAATGGGAGGCCACTCTTCCCGGAAATTCGACGCCGCCTCCGATCCGTGACACCCTGCGGACGTTGAGGGCGATGGCGCGACGCAACCTCGTTATCCCCTGCGTGATCGAATACGAGGGTCGGCTTGTCGGCCAGATCACGGTGTCGGGTCTGTCGTATGGCTCGCTTGCGTCGGGTTCCATGGGTTATTGGGTGTCCGAATCCGTCGCAGGGAAAGGCATCACCCCCACGGCGGTGGCGCTGTTGTCTGACTGGTGTTTCGCGCAACTGGGGCTTCACCGAATCGAGATTGCGTTGCGCCCCGAAAACCACGCCTCGTACCGGGTCGTGCAGAAACTGGGGTTCCGTTACGAGGGGCTTCGCCGCAACTACATTCACATCGATGGGGACTGGCGTGACCACGTGGCGTTCGCCGTGACCGCCGACGAGGTCGGTTTCAGTGGGGTGTTAAACCGTTTCCTGCGGGGTCGCGCAAACGAACGGTTGGCCGAAATTCCCGAGCTGGACCGGGTCGCATTGCGCACACCCGTGGCTCGTACCTAGGACACACCGAGCGCGTTCACGGCAACAGCCCGCACCGTTGGATACCGTTCTATTTATGAACACTGGCGGACTGGGCACGACGATTACATTCCTGCTCGTCGCCGTTCTCTGGTTCTTCTACCTGGTTCCCAGCCTTCGTCGCAAACGCGAATACGAGGCCACGGAACGCAATGCCACGCGTCTGGCTCAGACCCTGCGGGTGTTGTCGCAGACCGCCGAAACGCCTCAGGCCGTTGTGGCCGATCTGACGTCGCGCGAGGTTCGTGCGCGCCGGCAGGAAATGCAGCGTGTAGAGCGTGAACGTGAACTGCGTGCGCGCTCCGAGGTGCGCGGATACGACGTGGGTTTGGCGGGTCGCCGTCGACGCACCAAGCTGATGTCCACAATGCTGGGTTTACTGTCATTGGTTGCGGGGATTAGTTTCGCCATCACGGGCGTGTGGGTTGGTGTTGCCGTGTCCGCTGTTGTGCTGGGTCTCGCCGTGGCCGCACTGGTCGCACTGAATTCCACCGCGCACATCGTGAGCGCGACACCGGTCGCCTCGAACTGGGAACAGTTTGCCGACGAGACCGGACGATGGACCCCGCAGCGCATGCCCGCCGTGCGCACACCGGCGGAACGCCAACCCGCCGGCGCCGGCCTCGTGATCACGCCCGAAGTGGAAGCACAGGTTGCCGCCAAGGCGCAGGCCGAAGCCCTCGCCCGACAGGCCGTTGCCCGTGCCGAAGCTGCGGCCGCCCCACAGCCGACCCCCGCAATCGTCGACGACCGGTTCACGGCGATGCGCGGCATCGAGGATGCCGCCGCCACCGATTCGGTGCTCGATATTTCGGCGGCACTGCGTGCACGCCGCAGCTCGTAACCACAGGAGTCCCATGCGCATTGCACTCGCCAGCGACCACGCCGGTCGTTCACTGAAACTCGAAATCGCCGCACAGCTGGTGGCTGCCGGGCACGAGATCATCGACTTCGGCACCGACACCGATGACGCTGCCGACCTTCCCGATCACGTGTATCCCGCATCGTTGGCGGTATCCCGTGGCGAGGTCGACCGCGGAATCTTTGTGGACGGTGTCGGATACGGCAGCGCCATGATTGCCAACAAGGTACCCGGGGTTTTCGCCGCGGTCTGCCAGGACTCGTTCTGTGCGGAACTGGCGCGATCACATTCCGACACCAACGTGTTGTGCTTGGGCGGCAAGATTATTGGTTCCGCCCTCGCCCTGGAAATTGTGCGCGTGTGGATGTCGACCGACTGGCTGGGGGCCGACGAACCCAAGTACGCCCGACGGGTGCACAAAGTCGTCGACATCGACGCCCGCCACGTTTCGCTCTAACCGCTCGGCAATACGACGACGGGGCGCCGCACCCTGCGATGCAGCACCCCGTGGCAGTGAAGTCGGGTGACCTTTAGAACCGCGAGCGGATAGCCCACAGGTCGGGGAACACCGGGTGGAACAGGGTCGACGACAGGTATCCGACACCCGACGAACCACCGGTTCCCACCTTGCGGCCGATCGTGCGTTCCACCATCTTGACGTGACGGTAACGCCATTCCTGCAAGCCCTCGTCAATGTCGACGAGCGACTCGCACACCAATCCGGCCTCGGCATCGGTGCGGTGCACCAGAAGGAGGACCTCCTGCACCGCCTCGTCGCCTGCAAAGGGCGTGCTCACATCGCGCGACATGACCGCGGTGGGCATGGCGTGGCCGCGAGTTTCCAAATACCGCAGTGTCGAATCCCACAGCGAGGGGCGCGACATGGCCGCTTCGACACGGGCACGTGCGGGCGAGCCCGGCACAAGGTGCTCGCTCATGCCCATGCCGGTTCCCGCAGCGGCGCCGGCACCCGCGTGATCGCGGCGGCCCAACACGGCTTCAAGTTCACGGAACTGAGCCGACTGGAAACCACTGCCCGAGGTCAGGCGGTCACGGAACGAGTTGTACTGCAGCGGCGTCATCGTCTCGAGAATGTCGAGCTGGCTGACACACACCTTGAGGATGGTGCGGATGCGCCCCAGGGTGGCGAGGGACGCAAAACTGTTGCCCGCCTCGAGGGTGCGCTGGGCTGCCGACATTTCGTGCAGTACCTGCTTGAACCACAGTTCGTACACCTGGTGGATGGCGATGAACAGCGGTTCATCGTGTTCGTCGGACTGGGGGTGGTTGAGCGACAGTAGTTCGTCGATCTTCAGATATTCGGTATAGGTCAGTGCTGCCTGGTTCATGTAACGCGGCTTCCGTTGTCGGTGATGGTGAGGTAGGCGCCGCTCTGAACGAGGTCACGAAGTCGGGCAAAACCGTCCCACACTTCGCAATAAGAGGTCGGCAACGGTGACATCGCGAGGCGGATGCCATCGGGCATGCGGAAGTCGGGCACAACATTCGAGATGGTGCGCATCGCGGCCGCAATCTTGTGGGCGTCGGTGTGGTGCAGCGTGATGTGGCCACCGCGCCATGTGGCGTCGCGCGGGGTGCCCAAACGGAATCCCAGCGGCGCGAGCCATGCGTCGAACAGTTGAATCATCAGTTCGGTTCCCGTGGCGGCCTTGGCTTCGATGGCGTCGATTCCGGCTTCGGCGATCATGTCGAACGCGACCTTGACCGAGCGCAGTCCGATGATCGAGGGGGATGCGATCTGGTAACGGCGGATGCTGTCGGCCGGTTCAAACACGGGTCCCATCGCAAACTGGTCGCCTTGGGCGAACCACCCCTGGATGGGCACCTGCAGTGTGGTCTGGAGTTCCTTGCGGACGAACAGCCATGCGGGTGAACCGGGGCCGCTGTTGCCGTACTTATAGGTGCACCCCACGGCGAGGTCGACACCGTTGGCGTCAAAGTCGAGGTTGATGGAGCCGACAGCGTGGGCGCAGTCCCAGACGACGAGAATTCCGCGCGAGCGGGCCAGTTCGGTGATTGCTTTGATGTCGGGGCGTGAGCCACTGCGGTAGTGGATGGCCTGCAGGGTCAACACGGCCACATCGTCGGTCAGGTACGGCTCGATGGCGTCGACCGAAATGCGTTCGTTGTCGTGGTCCACGGTGACCGCGCCGGGGCCGCCCGTGCCGTCGTTGTCGAGAGTGACGACGGTCAGGCCGTGCTGTTGGGCCAAGCCCTGCACGATGTAGCGGTCGGTGGGGAAGTTTGATGCGTCGACGACGATGGTTTTACGTGTCGGGTTCGCGGCGATGACGGCGCCGAGCAGCTGGAACAGGTTGGTGCTGGTGGTGTCGCACACGAGGGTCTGGCCGGGGCCGGTGCCCAGTGACGCGGCGGCGAGGGCGTCGCCGGTTACCTGCGCTTCGTCGATCCAGTGGCTCCAGCCGTCGACGAGCTGGGAAGACCATTCGTCGGTGAGGAACGCGTTGATTGCGGTGATGGTGTCCTTGGGTGCGCGGCCCAACGAATTTCCGTCGAGGTAGCACATTTCGGGGTCGGCGATCACGAATCGGTCCTTGAAGTGTGCCAGTGTGTCGGCCTGGTCCAACAGTTCTGCGGTGCTGCGGTCTGTGGCGGGTCCGGGAAGCAGTGGAGCGGTCATTTTCGCCTCTTTCGTTTAAGGTCCTTCGTCACCCTACTTGACGAGGCGTGTCCAATGTCAGTGCTCACGTGAGCAATTTCTGCGCTCGCTAGACTTTGGGGGTGAGCGGAAAAAACGTTGTCGTCGTCGGCCTCGGATATGTGGGCCTGTCGCTTGCTGTGCTGTTGGCCCGCCACAATTCGGTGACCGCCGTCGACCTGTCGACCGGTCGTGTCGATGCAGTGAATAACAAGGTGTCGCCCATCGATGACGAGGGTGTCAGCCATTTCCTCGCCCATGAGCCGTTGTCGTTGCGTGCGACCACCGATGCTGTCGGCGCATATGTCGCCGCGGATGTGGTCATCGTCGCCACTCCCACAAACTATGACCCCGATCGCAACAGCTTTGACACGTCGAGTGTCGAATCGGTGATCCGTGAGGTCACCGCACACAACCCCACCGCACTGATTGTCGTGAAATCGACCGTCCCTGTGGGGTTCACGGACCGGGTCCGATCCGAACTGGGCATCGACTCGGTGGTCTTTTCTCCGGAGTTCCTGCGGGAGGGTTCCGCGTTGTACGACAACCTACACCCGTCGCGCATTGTGGTGGGGGAGCGCAGCGACCGTGCCGCCGAGTTTGCGGGGCTGCTGGTCGCGGGCGCCGAATCGCAGGACATTCCTATCGTGTTGACCGGTTCGACCGAGGCGGAAGCCATCAAGTTGTTCGCAAACACCTATTTGGCCACCCGCGTCGCCTTCTTCAACGAGCTCGACACGTTTGCTATCAGCCAGGGGCTCGATGCTCGCGAGATCATCGAGGGCGTCAGCCTCGATCCTCGTATCGGTTCGGGCTATAACAACCCGTCGTTCGGCTATGGCGGGTATTGCCTCCCCAAGGACACCAAGCAGCTGATGGCGAACTACCGCGAAATCCCGCAGAGCATGATTCGTGCGACCGTCGAATCCAACGAGCTGCGCAAGGATTTCATCGCCGCCGATATCGCCGCGACCGGTCATCGTCGCGTGGGAATTTTCCGCCTCATCATGAAGGCGGGCAGCGACAACTTCCGTGAATCCAGCGTGTTGGGAATCATTGACCGTCTGCAGCGTGCGGGCATCGAGGTCGTAATTTTTGAACCCAGCCTGGACGAGCCCGAATTCGAGGGCACCCCGGTCGCCGCGGACTTTGCCTCGTTTGTCGCTGGAGTTGACCTGGTGGTCGCGAACCGTGTCACCGATGACCTGGCTGCGGCGGGTGTGCCGATTTACACTCGCGACCTTTTCGGCGACAACTAGGCGCGCGCAGGCCTTGTTCGCCACCGCCCGTCGCTCGCGGGTGGTGTGACGAGGTACGGTGGAAGTGTGCTTATTGCTGCCGCATCCGATCTGACCCCGATGTTCAACGACGCATTCGCGCTGGCGGGGGTTATCGGTTTCTACCTGCTGGTCTGGGGTTTGGTTTTTGCCGGCACGGGGCTCTTTGTGGGTGCGTTCATTCCGTTCATCACGGGTGACACTCTGCTCTTCGCCAGCGGGCTCATCGCCGCAGCGAACCCTGACCTCAACATCGTCATCCTGGCGATCGGCACGGGTATTGCCGCGTTTGTCGGCGACCAGGTCGGTTTCGTCATGGGCAAACATTTGGGCCGTCCGTACCTGGACGCCCGCAGTGGCCCCCGCATGCGCAGCATCATCAACAGCGTCGACCTCATGTATCAGCGCTACGGCTGGTGGTCGGTTGTCGTTGCACGGTTCATCCCGTGGGCGCGCGTGTTTGTGCCGTGGATCGCGGGCATCAGCCGCATGAAGTATTACGGCTTCCTCACCAGCAATTTTGTGGGTGCATTCCTGTGGGGTGTCGGCCTCACGCTGACGGGTTGGGGTGTCCACTTCATTCCCGGTGTCAAACCGGTCGCCTATGCGATTGCCGGCATAGTTATCCTGATTTCTGCCATCGCGGGTTTCCGCACGTGGCGAGCCAACCGAATCCCCCGCGAGGAGCGTTAAACAGATGACCGCTGGCCAGCCGCTCGACGACATCGTGGTCGTCGACCTGTCCCGGGCCGTTGCCGGCCCACACGCCGCCCAAATGTTGGGCGACATGGGTGCGCGAGTGATCAAGGTGGAATCGCCGATCGGCGATGACTCGCGCCGGTGGGGTCCGCCGTTTGTCGGCGACGAGTCGACCTACTTTTTGTCGGTCAACCGCAACAAGGAATCCATCGTCGTCGACGCGAAGTCGGAAGAGGGCACCGAAGTGCTGCGTCGACTCATCGTCAAGGCCGATGTGTTGATCGAAAACTTCCGACCCGGCACCCTGGCGCGCATGGGTTTCGATGACGAACGACTGCACCAGCTGAACCCCGGGCTCGTGGTGTTGTCGATCTCGGGTTTCGGCCACGATGGCCCCGAGGGCGGACGTGCCGGCTACGACCAGATTGCCCAGGGCGAGGCGGGGCTCATGTCCGTCACCGGTGCCGGACCCGAAGACCCCGAACGGGTCGGTGTGCCCATTTCCGATGTGTTGTCCGGCATGTACGGCGCTTTCGGAGTCCTCGCGGCTTTGCGTGAACGTGACGCCACCGGCAAGGGCGCCATCATCCGGACTTCCCTGCTCGCCGCCGTTGTCGGCGCGCACACATACCAGGGCACCGCGTACACGGTTGCTGGAGTCGTGGGGGAACCCCGCGGAAACCATCACCCGTCGCTCGCGCCGTACGGGTTGTTCCGCACGGCCGACGGCCCGGCCCAGATCGCGGTCGGAACCGAGGGGCATTGGCGCGCCTTGGTGGGAATTTTGGGGCTCGCCGATGACGACCGTTTTTCCACCAATGCGGGGCGTGTCACCCACCGTGATGACATGATCGCCGTGCTTAATGGGGCGCTCGCCGGCTGGACAACCGATGCTTTTCTTGACGCCTGTGATGCTGCGGGTATCCCGGCTGGCCGGGTGCGCACAATCGGCGAAGTCTATGAATGGGATCAGACACTGTCCCAGGGGTTGCTCGTCGATGTTGACCACGCCACCCTGGGTCCCATCCAAATCCCCGGGCCGCCCCTGCGGTGGTTCGACGGCGCAACCGAACACCGCCGTGCTGTGCACACCGCACCGCCGACCCTGGGCCAGCACACTCGCTCGGTCCTGGACTGGTTGGAGTCGTAACCGATGCCGTTCGCGCTGTTCGGCAGAGCCTTGCCCTCTCTGGAGGTGGCAGTCGACGAGGGTGAAGGTCCCGTCGTGGTTCTGTTGCACGGCATTGCCTCGAGTGCGGTCACGTTTGATTTCCTCGTCCCCCTGTTGGCTCCCCGTTTCCGTGTGGTCGCCCTGAACCTGTACGGCTGTGGGAACTCGCCGGCACCCGACATCGAGTACACGGTCGACGATCATGTGGATTCGGTGGTTCGCACGCTGAGGAAACTGCGTATCCGCGGGCCCATCGTGCTGGTGGGGCATTCAATGGGTGCGCTGATTGCCGCCCGATTTGCGGCACGCGAGGTGTCGCCTCGATGCTCGCGTGTGGTGATGGTGTCGCCACCGATTTACCCGCCGGCGGCGGCGCTGTCCAACCCCGTCGACAAAGCCCAGATGGGTTTCTATCAGGCGTTCTATGACTATTTGAAGGCCAATCCCGACTTCACGTCGATGACCGCACAGGCCCTGAACGCCCTGTCGCCGATCCCCAATGTCGTGTCGGTGAACGAGCAGGGTTGGGTGGCGACGAAGCTGTCGATGACGAACGTCATCCAAAACCAGACCACGATTGCGGACCTCGCCCTGGTGAATGTCCCCGTCGACGTTGTGTATGGTGCGCTGGATCCGTTCCTGGTGAAGCGCGGTCTGACCGCGGTCGAGAAACTGGCCAATGTCACCACCCATCGCATCGAGATTGCCGACCATGTGGTGCGCCACGATGTGGCCCGGCTGATTGATGGGTTGTTGGCGAACTAGCCGAGGAAGGCGTCGATTCGTCGCAGAAATTCGACGGGGTTGTCGCGGTGGGGGCTGTGTCCGGTTCCCGGGATCATCGTGTGGGTGATGCGGGGGTTGACGCTCTCGATCTGGGCGATGTGTTTGTCGGTGTACCGTGCCAGCACGGCGGGGTCGCCCTGCACGATGAAAGTGGGGGTGGGCAGTGTGCGTGCGAGGTTGATGACGTCCCAGTCGGGGTTGTCGATGCAGGCGTGCTCGACGGCGAATCGCGAGGCGGTGCGGTGGGCGTTGACGCTGGCCTGAACGTCTTGGGGATGCCAGTGGGGGTTGGTGGCGGCCTGTTCCTCGACGGTGAGGAGGTCGTGGTTGCGCAGCTGTCCGGCGCGGATTTCGGTGCGGTCAGTTTCGGTGGTGGCGAGCGCGGGGTCGATGAGCACCAGTGCGGGGGCCAGTCGGGGGTTGCTGTTCAGCGCCGTCACGAGGATGGGGCCCGCGATGGAGTGGCCGATGAGCGCATCCCACGGGGTCGCGGTGGGGATGGCGAGAATATCGTCGGCAAACTCGCTGATGCGGTAGCTGCTGGTTCGAGGCGCGCGCCCGTGGCCTCGCAGGTCTACTGCGACCGCGTACCAGCCGTTGTCGGCGAGGTGTTCGCCGATTCGCCACATGGTGTGTGCGTCACTGCCCAGTCCGTGGACGAGCAGGGCGCGTCGGGTGGCCGAGGGGTTTCCCCATGCCAGCTGGGGGAGCGTAACGGTTGCCATACCCGCAGTGTACTGCGGCGCCTTGGCTAGTGTTCTTCGGCGAGGTGGCGCAAATCGGGTATGTGGCGTTTCCACACGAGGGGGATGAATGCGCCCAGTGCCGCGATTGCGGCGCCGCCCCAGAATGCGCCGTAGGCGCCGAAGGCGTCGATGAGGAACCCAGCGACAGCCGATCCCAGCGCGGCCCCCAGAACGTGTCCTGTGCCCAGCCAGCCGATGCTCTCCGCCAGGTCTCCGCCCTTGACGCTGTGGGTGACGACGGCGTACATGACGGTGAGCGCGGGCGCGACTCCGAAGCCACTGAGGACCAGTGCGAACACCAGCCAACCGAACGTCAACGAGAAGGTGGCGAGTGCCGCGCCGGCGGCGACGATTCCGATACGGAACACGATGGTGGTGGGTCCGATGGGTCGGTGGCCCATGGCCAGACCGCCGATCAACGAGGCTGCCGCCCAGATCGCCAGCACGATGCCGGAGTCGGGGCTTTCGTTGCCGAACACGGCGACGGTGGCTGCTTCGATTGCGGCGAAGGAGGCGACCAGCAGGGTGCCCGATGCGACCATCAGCAGCACGGCGGGGTATTTGAGTACGGCGCCCATTTTCCCGGTGGAGGGTTCGAGTGTGATTTCTCGGATTGCGGGTGCGGTGAGGAACCACACCAAACCGATCGCCATGATGCCGACGGCCGCGAGGATTGCTGCGGGCGGTGACACCTGCGTGGCCAAGAGGACGGCGATGACGGGTCCGGCCACCCAGATGATTTCCTGGATGGCGGCGTCGAATGACTGCAGTGATTGCAGTTTGGATCCCGTGACGATGGTGGGGTACGTGGCGCGGACGGCGGGTTGCACCGGCGGCAGCGAGAATCCGCCGACGAGTGCGAGTGCGATGGCGCTCGCGGGGTGCACGGGAAGCAGCGCCAGTGCACTGAGGCTCGCAGCGGATATGACGCCGAGCCATGCGATGACGGGCCGAACTCCGAAGCGTGCCATCCAGCGTGTGGCGATGGGGCCCGAGAATGCCTGGCCGATGGCGATCGCGGCGAGTACGAGTCCGGCGATGGCGTATCGGCCTGTCGCGGACTGTACGTGGATGAGCACGGCGAGCGTGATCATGCCCGATTCGAATCGTGCGATCAGTTGGGATGCGACGATTCGGGTGAGCCCGGGGGTGCGGAAAAGTTCGGCGTAGCGCTTCATAAGGTTTCCAGCCTATGCCTGACCGCGCCTTTTTTCGGCACGGGGTGCCGTGGCCAATGTCGGGCGGGGTGTGGCCGGCCGGGAACGGGGCCGAATTGTGTGTCCGTGGTGGCCGATAGCCTGTGGAAAGTGCGCATAAGTTATCCACAATTGTGGATGACACGCCACAACATCTAGGGTTCTTGAGAAACATCTGTCTCTAGATGTAGTGTTTGACGAGCGGTACGGGAACGGCTCATTCTGGAGCCCCCAAAGCCACAATCCCCACCACTTACCGCAGTTTTTCGAGGAGAAACCATGCAGATTACGGTTGTTAAGCGCGACGGACGCCGCGAGGTCTACGACGCCAACAAGATCAACCTGGCCATCGAAGAAGCCGCTGCCGGCTTCCCCGACAAGGTCGCATGGGTCACCCAGATTGCAACCGAACTCGAACTCACACTGTTCGACGGCATCACCTCGCAGCAGCTCGACGAAGCCGTCATCCAGGTCGCACTGCAGAACGTCAAAGACGACCCCGGATTCGACACCATCGCAGCCCGCCTGCTGTTGAAGACCATCTACAAGCGCGTCCTCGGCGACTACCGCGACGATGCAGAACTGAAGTCGCTGCACGCCGCACACTTCGAAGAAAACGTACGCCGCGGTGTCGAAGAGGGACTGCTCGACACCCGCCTCGTCGAAATGTTCGACTTCGACCGCCTCGCCGCAGAGCTCGAGCCCGCACACGACTCGCTGCTGAAGTACATCGGTGTCGTCACGTTGAACAACCGCTACGGCATCAAGGGCCGCAACGGCGACCCCCTCGAGGTTCCCCAGTACTTCTGGATGCGCATCGCCATGGGCCTGTCGCTCAACGAAGCAAACCCCACCGACATCGCCATCGGCTTCTACAAGAAGATGTCGACCCTGGAATACCTCGCCGCAGGTTCCACGCTGGTGAACGCTGGTACCTCGTACCCCCAGCTGGCCAACTGCTTCGTCCTGGAAATGCAGGACGACATCGAGCACATCGCAAAGACCACTCGCGACGTCATGTGGCTCACCAAGGGCACCGGTGGCATCGGCCTCTCGGTCACCAAGCTGCGCGCTCAGGGATCGCCCATCCGCTCGAACAACACCGTCTCGACCGGACCCATCCCGTTCATGCACACCATCGACTCGGTACTTCGTGCCATCTCGCGCGGTGGAAAGAAATTCGGCGCACTGTGCTTCTACATGGAGAACTGGCACATGGACTTCCCCGAGTTCCTGGACCTTCGCCAGAACTCCGGTGACCCCTACCGCCGCACCCGTACCGCAAACACCGCCGTCTGGATCTCGGACGAATTCATGAAGCGCGTCCAGAACGACCAGGACTGGTACCTGTTCGACCCGCTCGAGGTCATGGACCTCAACGAACTGTACGGCGCAGCGTTCTCGAAGCGTTACAACGAATACATCGCCATGGCGGAACGCGGCGAAATGAACCTGTTCAAGCGCATCAGCGCACGCGAACAGTTCAAGCAGATCCTCATCTCGCTGCAATCCACCTCGCACCCCTGGTTGACCTGGAAGGACACCATCAACCTCCGTGCGTTGAACAACAACACCGGCACCATCCACAGCTCGAACCTCTGCACCGAAATCTGCCTCCCGCAAGACGCCGACAACGTGTCGGTCTGCAACCTGGCATCGATCAACCTCTCGCGCCACCTCAACGGCACCGAGTGGGACTGGGCGCTGATGGACGAAAGCGCTCGTGTCGCCGTGCGCCAGCTGGACAACCTCATCGACATCACCCGTTCGTCGGTTGCCGAAGCGGACAAGGCAAACGCGGAAAACCGTGCCGTAGGCCTCGGTCTCATGGGCTTCACCGATGTGTGTGAGCGTCTGGGAATCTCGTACGAAAGCGAAGAAGCCTACGACCTCATCGACGAAATCGTCGAGCGCATCTCGTACTCGGCAATCGACGAAAGCGCCAACCTCGCCCGCGAGCGCGGCTCGTACGACAACTTCGAAGGCTCGCGCTGGTCACAGGGACTCGTGCCCTTCGACTCGATCGACCTCACCGAAGCCGACCGTGGCGTGTCCATCGACATCACCCGCAAGACCCGCCTCGACTGGGACGCACTGCGCACCAAGGTCAAGGGTGGAATCCGCAACGCCACCCTGATGGCCATCGCACCCACCGCCTCGATCGGTCTCGTCGCCGGCACCACTCCGGGCCTCGACCCCCAGTTCTCGCAGATCTTCTCGCGTTCGACCTCCAGCGGAAAGTTCCTCGAAGTGAACCGCAACCTGGTCGACCAGCTCAAGGCCCGCGGAATCTGGGAATCCACCCGTGAAGACATCCTGCGCTCGCAGGGTGACATCCAGGGCATCGCCGCAATCCCCGAGGACCTGAAGGCAGTCTTCAAGACCAGCTTCCAGCTGTCGCCCTACTCGTTCCTCGAGGTTGC
>JBEEON010000046.1:0-31639 GCA_041191625.1 Actinomycetota bacterium
CACCGCGATTCTCATAAGGAGAAAAATTATGGCTCAGAAGTCAAAGGCGTACCGCGCCGCAGCCGCCCTTCTCGAAGAGGGCAAGTTCTACACTGCAACCGAGGCTCTCGAGATTGCAAAGAAGACCACCAGCACCAAGTTCAACTCGACCGTCGAGGTCGCTTTGAAGCTCGGTGTTGACCCCCGTAAGGCAGACCAGATGGTTCGTGGAACCGTCATCCTGCCCCACGGCACCGGTAAGACCGCACGCGTTATCGTGTTCGCAACCGGCCCCGCAGCAGAAGCAGCTCTCGCTGCTGGCGCTGACGAGGTTGGCGGCGCAGAGCTGATCGAGAAGGTTGCCGCTGGCTTCCTCGCATTCGACTCGGCTGTGTCGACCCCCGAGCTCATGGGCCAGGTTGGTCGCCTCGGTAAGGTTCTCGGTCCCCGTAACCTCATGCCGAACCCCAAGACCGGTACCGTGACCACCGACCCCGCGAAGGCTGTTGCCGACATCAAGGGTGGAAAGATCGAGTTCCGCGTTGACAAGCACGCTAACGTTCACTTCATCGTGGGCAAGGCTTCGTTCTCGGAGGCACAGTTGGGTGAAAACTTCGCTGCTGCTCTGGACGAGGTTCAGCGTTTGAAGCCTTCGAGCTCGAAGGGCCGCTACATCCAGAAGGCTGCTGTCTCGACCACTTTCGGTCCTGGCATCCCCTTGGACGTCAGCTCGCTCTAAGCGTTCTGTTTCGCACAGCCCCGGCCGTCAGGTCGGGGCTGTGTTGTTATCGGGATGATTCTTGCGGGTCATTGGGGGGAATCTTGGTAAATTCATAGAAACCTGAGGACACTGGAAGTGTGATGACAGAAACCACCGAACTTCGCAAACCCGACGGCACCCCCATCCGCGCTCTGGTCGTCGATGATGAACGCGCACTGAGCGAGCTCGTCTCGATGGCGCTCAAGTTTGAGAAATGGGATGTCCAGACCGCAGCATCGGGACTCGAGGCGGTATCCAAGGCCCGTGACTTCCAGCCCGACGTGATCGTGCTCGACATCATGCTTCCCGACTTTGATGGCCTCGAGGTCATGCGTCGTATCCGCGCAGCGGGCACCAACGTCCCGGTTCTGTTCCTCACCGCGAAGGATTCGGTGGGCGACCGCGTGGCCGGCCTCACCGCCGGCGGCGACGACTATGTGACCAAGCCGTTCAGCCTCGAAGAACTCGTCGCGCGACTGCGGGGGATTGTGCGTCGCACCGTCGCCACCCAGGTGGTGGCCGAGAGCCCCGAGATCCAGGTCGGAGACCTCGTGCTCAACGAGGACTCGTACGAGGTCCGTCGCGGCGACACCGCCGTCGAACTCACGGCCACAGAATTCGAGCTGCTGCGTTACCTGATGAGAAACCCCAAGCGTGTGCTGTCGAAGGCACAGATCCTCGACCGCGTCTGGAGCTACGACTTCGGTGGCCGTTCATCGATCGTCGAGATTTACATCTCGTACCTGCGTAAAAAGATTGACACCCTCGGCCCTGCGATGATCCACACGGTCCGCGGTGTCGGTTATGTGATTCGTCCGGTCGAATAATCGTGTTCACTGACTGGTCTCTGCGTAAGCGCCTCATCGTTGCCACAGCGGTTCTCACCGCTCTGGCCGGCCTCTCTATTGGTATGGCCAACCTTGTGGGTGTGCGCGCGTTCATGATCAGCCAGTTGGATGAGGACCTCATCCAGGCAGCGGGACGACTGCACGACCCCCGTGAAGACCACCCTGTCGGCGGCGACATCGAGTACCAGATCAACGGTGCGGGAACGGCTGTCGGCACGGTCCTCGCCGCGTTTGACGAAGCGGGCAACGTTTCCGCCGTGTACCTGAATTCGGATGCAAACCAGCGCACGTTCAGCGCCAATCAGCTCAGTGACATCCCCACCGAGGGATGGACGACCGAGGTGCGCGAAGTCCACATCGACGATTCCGGGAACTATCGCATGGCCGTGGTCGGTACGGCCGAAGGTTCCACGATCCTGCTGGGACTCCCCACCGCCACCGTCGACCGGGTGGTGTCGCGGATCGCCCTGTTCCAGCTGTTCCTCATTGTCGTCGTCGTGGGTCTCGTCGTCCTGGCGGGCCGCAAGGGTGTCGATATGGCGTTGCGCCCACTGGAGCGCATGCGCGAAACCGCGCGACGAGTCTCGGGGATGCCCCTGGCTGCCGGCGAAGTCGCCCTAACCGAACGCGTCCAGATCGATGAACCCGAAACCGAGGTCGGCCAGCTGGGTGAAGCGTTCAACCAGATGCTCGACCACGTCGACGAAGCACTGAAATCGCGCCAAGAATCCGAAGCCAAGGTTCGCCAGTTCGTCTCGGACGCATCACACGAACTGCGCACCCCCCTGACCGCAATCCGCGGCTACTCGGAACTGACCCGGCGCACCAACATGGAAATGTCACCCGAGCTCGCGTATGCGCTCGAACGCATCGAATCCGAATCGATCCGCATGACCGCACTGGTCGAAGACCTGCTGCTGCTGGCCAGACTGGACGAAGGACGCGAGCTGGACCTCGTCGAAACCGACCTCAGCACCATCGTGCGCAACGCCGTCGCCGATGCGGAAACCGCAGACCCCGACCACACGTGGACCGTGGAAGTAGCCGACGACGTCACCGTCTATGGCGACCAGCACCGCCTGCACCAGATCATCGCCAACGTGTTGGGGAACGCTCGAGTGCACACCCCCGCCGGGACCCTCGTCGCCACCTCGTTGACCGTCGCAGACGGCACAGCCACATTGAGCATCGTCGACAACGGCCCCGGAATCCCCGCCGAAATCATGGACAGCCTGTTTGAGCGATTCACGCGAGCCGACGAATCACGCAACAGGGCAACCGGATCGACCGGGCTGGGGCTCGCAATCGTCGAAGGAATCGTCCGCGCACACCACGGCACCATCGCCGCCCACAGCGCCGAAGGTCGCACCGAGTTCCGCATCACCCTGCCGACAGCCGGATAACACAGGGGCAGGGCAACCCACGGTTTGCGAAAACCGCGGCAACCGCCTAGAGTTAAAGAACCGAAGACCGTCGGTTGTCGCGTGCGAAAGCACAAGACCGAAGAACAGCCCAGGCTGTGACCCACGCAGGTGCAAAAGTTACCGCCAGAAATGGCTTCCAACTCCGTGCGCTTGCGCCGGAGTTTTTTCTTTGCCCCGACGGTTCAGGATTTAGTCCACAACCAACAAGGAGCACCATGGCGAACAAGGAAGCATCGGTTGCCGAGATTGCGGAGGGTTTCCGCACCTCGAGCGCTGTACTGCTCACCGAGTACCGCGGCCTCACGGTAGCTCAGCTCAAGCAGCTGCGCACCAACATCCGTGACAACGCATCGTACGCCGTGGTGAAGAACACGCTGGCTAAGCGTGCGCTCAACGAGGCAGGCGTCACTGAACTTGACGATCTGCTGACCGGGCCCACCGCTATCGCTTTCGTACACGGCGACCCCGTGTCGGTAGCGAAGTCGCTGCGTGACTTTGCCAAGGCAAACAACCAGCTTGTGGTGAAGGGTGGTTTCTTTGATGGAGCCGCACTTTCCGCTGCTGACGTTCAGAAGCTCGCTGACCTCGAGACCCGAGAGGTACTGCTTGCCAAGCTCGCAGGCGCCTTCAAGGCATCGCTGTTCGGAGCTGCATACCTGTTCAACGCACCGCTCGCACAGGCCGTTCGCACGGTCGACGCGCTGCGTCAGAAGAACGAATCCGCTAACTAATAGCGGTAAATAACACCAACCCATACAAGGAGAAATATCATGGCAAAGCTGACCACTGACCAGCTGATCGACGCCTTCAAGGAGCTCTCGCTCATCGAGCTCTCGGAGTTCGTCAAGGCATTCGAAGAGACCTTCGAAGTTACCGCTGCTGCACCCGTTGCTGTTGCTGCTGCACCCGCTGCTGGCGGCGCTGCTGCTGAGGCTGAAGAAGAGAAGGACTCGTTCGACGTCGTTCTCGAATCGGCTGGCGACAAGAAGATCCAGGTCATCAAGGAGGTTCGTGTTCTCACCAACCTCGGCCTCGGTGAAGCAAAGGCTCTCGTTGACGGCGCACCCGCGACCGTTCTCGAAGGTGTCAACAAGGAAGCTGCAGAGAAGGCTCAGGCTCTTCTCGTCGAGGCTGGCGCAACCGTCACCCTCAAGTAGTCTTTTCTACTTCGAACTGGGGTGTCACCTTCGGGTGGCACCCCAGTTTTTATTGGTGGAGAGTGTGGGCAAAATTTGGCAGGTGCCAATAGTTTTCTGCCCGCGGAAGTGATTAGATGTCTAGGATTACAGGGTGGCCAAAAAAGTAATTGCACCGAAGTCTGATGTTCGGCGCCCCACGCAAGCCGATGTTGCGGCGCGCGTTGGAGTTTCCCGTCAGTTGGTTGGCCTCGTGTTCAGTGGGGCACCGGGTGTCAACGCTGAAACTGAGGCACGAATTCGTGCAGCTGCCAAGGAAATCGGTTATCGACCCAATTTTGCGGCACAGTCCCTGAGAGCGGACGCATCAAAATACATCGGGGTTGTATTTCACTCCGATGAGTCCTCTATTAAAGAATTGGTCGCTGCGCTGTATGACGAGGCCAAAGCGAGCGGATTCGACATCATGCTCAGCGCCATCTCGGATTCCCGTCCCGAGGAACGGGCAATTGAGGATGTGCTCGGTCACCGGTGTGACGGCATCATCATCATCGCATCAACTTCAAGCCTGACCCGTTTGCAGAAATTGGCACGAGAGGTGCCGTTGGTCAGCATCGGTCGTCGACTCGAAAAGGTGCGTGCTGGATCAGTTTCTTCAAAGGGTGAAGCTGGTGTTTTTGATGCGGTTGAGTACTTGGTGGGCCTGGGGCATAAAAAGATTAGCTACGTATTTGCGAAGAACATGTTGGATGGCGAATACCGTCTCGAGGGTTACAAGTCGGCAATGACGAAGTATCGGTTGACGTCAAATGTGGTGACGATTTCCGGTGATTTTGCTGAACAGTGTGGGGCCAGAGCCGCGGAGCAGCTGCTGACGAAAGAGCTCCCCACTGCGATTTTATGCAATAACGACCAGAGCGCACTGGGTCTCGCTCATCGTTTGCTGCAGGAAGGCGTCAGGATTCCCGAAGACGTTTCTGTGGTGGGGTACGACGACACTATTGCGCGTTACCCGTTCCTGGATTTCACTACTGTCCGACAAGACCCCACCGAGTTGGCACAGACGGCGATCGCTGACTTGATTGCACGCATTCGGGGCGAGAAGTATCTGTCGGAGACGTTCCTGACTTCGTCTAAATTGATTGTCCGAGGAAGCACCGCTCAACCTCGTAAAGTCTAGGTTTTTAGCGGGAAGCAAGGGCCAAGAGTGTGACATTTTGCGCAAAAGTATTTAGCACGAGCCAATAATTCTTTACCAATTTGTTATCAAAATAGGTAGTATTCAGTAAACACGAACGCTAATTTGCTATTAGCACGTGCCAAAGATTTTGACACAAGCACCCATCCTCAACGAAAGGACACAACGAAGTGAAGCTCTCATTCCGCAACAAGGGCCTCGTCGCTCTTGCCGCGCTTGGCTTGGCAACTGCCTCGCTGAGCGGCTGCAGCAGCACCGCAGCCCCCACCGAAACGACCGAAGCAGCAGGACTCGCATCGGGCTTTGGCGCACGCGCCGAAGCCCGTGACGTCTACTTCATGACCTACTACAACCCCACCGGAGATGCCTTCTGGGCACAGATCCTTAAGGGTGGAGAAGACGCAGCCGAGCTCGGTAACCTCAACTTCACGCACCAGACCGCTGACGGCGACTCGGCAACCATGGTTGCTAACGTCCAGGCAGCAATCGCCACCAACCCCGCCGCAATCTTCATGCCGTTCAACGAAGGTGCTGCATGGGTTGACGTAGCATGTGAAGCCGCCGATGCTGGCATCGCTGTTATCGCATTCAACGTTCCCTACCCCTCGGACGCTGAGCGCCAGGACTGCGTCCTCGGCTTTGTCGGCCAGGACTTCTACGAAGTGGGAACCATCATCGGTCAGGCTGCACTCGATTCGGGCACTGTAGCCTCGGGCGACAAGGTCCTGATCACCGCTGAAGAGCCCGACCAGCCCTACGCGCTGCAGCGTGGTGGCGGAGTCTACGACGTGCTCAAGGCAGCCGGTGTTGGCGTTCTCGAGCAGCCCGAATGGCTGCGCACCTCGGGTGACGACGCAACCGCTCTGGACGCACTGACCACGTGGCTCGTCGCTAACCCCGATGTCACCGCCGTGGTTCCCGTTGGTGGAACCCCTCACCGCAACCTCCCCGCAGCACTGGAAGCAGCTGGACTGTCGGACGTCAAGGTCATCGGCTTTGACACCGCACCCCAGATCATCCAGGGTCTGAAGGACGGCGTAATCGTCGCAACCGCAGACCAGCAGGGTTACGTCCAGGGCTTCCAGTCGGTCATGCAGGGAATCCTGTACCTCGACTTCGGATTCAGCCCCGCGAACATCAACTCGGGTGGTAACGGTCTGATCAACGTCGACAACGTCGGCAACATCGAGGCTGCAGACCTCGAGGGCGTTCGCTGGTAATAACCGCGACTAGACGTCACAACTGAAGGTTGGGGCCGGTTGGTAAACACTGGCCGGCCCCAGCACTCACGGCACTACCGAAACATCGTGCTTCGGCACACCACTACATCGAAGTAGAAAGACAGGCACATGGCTGACAACAGCTCCAATGGTCACGAACCGCATGTGATGACTGCACCTCTGGCAACAGAAGCTGTCACCACGATTCGCAGGCTCGCAGACAACCAGCCCACCACCCGTTGGGCAAAATTCGCACACAACCTGCAGTTCATTCGCGGCCGCGGCGCGTTCGAAATCTCAATCGTTGCTGCCCTCTTGGTGCTCGTCTATGTGGCCTGGGGGGTAATTGACCCCGAAAACTTCAAATTCTTAAGCTCGGCGAACCTCTCGGGTGTTTTGACTCAGTCGATCCCGCTTCTGGGCATCCTGGCAATTGCTGTGGGTATCTTGATGGTTGCCGGAGAGTTTGACCTTTCACTGGGATTCGCCCTCGCATTCAACGCCGTGATCTTTATCCGTGTTGCAGAGATTTCGGGGAACATCTGGTTGGGCGTCGCAGCGTCACTCGCTAGCGGCACTCTCGTTGCTTTGATCAACGGCGCCATCGTGGTCTACACAAAGATTCCATCGTTCATCGCAACGCTGGGAATGGGTTTCTTCTGGGGTGGTGCAGGCCTGTTCGTCAATGGCCCCAACGCCGTGGCATTGCCCACCGAGCACACCAAGGACGGCGACCTCTTCCACTTCGTGTTCGCACAAGACTTTGGGTTCTTCCGGTCGCAAATTGTGTGGCTCGTCCTCGTCGGCGTCGTGGCCTGGTTCTTCCTTCACCGCCACAAGCTGGGTAACCACATTTTCGCTGTCGGTGGTAACCCTGCAGCCGCAATGGCAATCTCGATTAACCCCAACAAGGTTCGTCTGATGTCGTTCGCAATCTATGGTTTCCTCGTTGGCCTGGCATCGGTCATCTTCATCGCACGTATCCCCTCGGTGTCGCCAAGCGGCACCACCACACAGGACTTCATGCTGTTTGCAATTGCAGCGGCCGTTGTCGGTGGAACGTCTCTGGTCGGTGGAAAGGGAAGCGTTATCGGCATGATCGTCGGCGCTGCCTTGATCGAACTGATCAAGGACGGTCTTATCCTCGGCTTCAACGCCGGAATCTACATGCAGCTGTTCGTCGGTGTCACCATCGTTCTCGCCGCAATCTTCAACAAGTACATGGAAGGAAAGGCGTCGTGAGCACCGAAAACGAACTCCTCCGTCTTGACGGGGTTACCAAAAAATATGGACCCAACACTGTCCTGAAGGACGTGTCATTCACCATCGGAAAGAACGAGGTTGTCGGGCTTCTCGGCGACAACGGCGCAGGAAAATCAACCCTGGTCAAAATCATGTCCGGTGTAGTTCCCATGACGTCGGGTTCATGGTCGTGGGAGGGTCAGACTGTCGAAAATGTGACACGCGCCGACACGGAACGATTGGGTGTCGAGACCATCTTCCAAGATTCCGCACTTGTCCCCCAGATGAGCATCACCCGCAACATTTTCATGGGGCGCGAAATGACCAATCGTTTCGGTTTCATGAAGATCAAGCAGATGGATGAAATCGCATCGGAGATTCTGGATTCCGTCGTCACAATCGAGGGCATCAAGTCATCAAAGCAGCTCGTGCAGTCGCTGTCCGGTGGCCAGGCACAGGCTGTGGCTATCGCTCGTGCGGTTCACTTCAAGCGTTCGCTGCTGATTCTGGACGAACCCACTTCGGCACTTGCAGTTCGTGCAACCGAGGCATTGCTCTCGTACCTCACGCAGCTGAAATCAGAGGGCGTTTCGTCGGTACTGGTGACACACAACCTGCACCACGCATACCAGGTCTGTGACCGTCACATCGTCATGAACCACGGACAGAAAATTCTTGATGTCCGTCGTGAAGACACCAGTGTCGAAGAGCTCACCGCAGCAGTAGTCGGTGGAGCCGAAGGCCTGCGACGTTTCCACGAATCCCGTAAGGCCTAGTCGCGACATGGGCGAAACAGCGCAGATTCGAGTCGGCACTGCTCCAGATTCGTGGGGTGTGTGGTTTCCGAACGACCCCAATCAAGTCCCATGGGAACGATTCCTTGACGAAGTTCAGGCATCGGGCTACCACTGGATCGAGCTCGGGCCATACGGATATCTTCCCACTGACCCCAGCCAGCTAGCCGATGTGCTTGAGCAACATGACCTCAAGCTGTCCGCAGGCACCGTATTCACGGGCTTCCACAAAGGTGATGAGCAGTGGAAACGTGCGTGGGATCAGGCACTCGATGTTGCGGGCTTGGTCTCGAAGCTAGGTGCCGAACATCTGGTCGTAATCCCAGACTTGTGGCGTTCTGACTCGACAGCCGACGTGCTGGAATCGCGGACTCTGACGGACGAACAGTGGACAAAACTTGCCGCTGGACACGACCGACTGGGCAAAGCTTTGTGGGAAGAATTCGGAATCAAGCAGCAGTTCCACTCACATGCTGACAGCCACATTGGAACGTACGCCGAAGTAGAGCGGTTGCTGCACGAGACTTCCGCTGAGTACACAAACCTGTGTCTCGATACCGGTCATTTCGCCTACTATCTGGGCGACAACGTCAAGCTGATGAACGCATACCCTGAGCGAATCGGGTACTTGCACTTGAAGCAGGTCCACCCCGAAATTCTGGCCGAAGCGTTGAAGAATGACATGCCCTTCGTCGAGGCTGTAGCCCGAGGCGTGATGACAGAACCTGGCGGTGAAGGTGTTCCTGAATTCGCCCCAATCCTGGAACGCGCTGCTGAAATCAACGCGGACATGTTCGCAATCGTCGAACAGGACATGTACGGCTGCGATGTCGATTTCCCGTTCCCCATTGCACAGCGCACACGCACCCACATTGCATCGTGCACGCACGCCGCACGATTCAACTGAAAGAGAGACTAACGAATGACTGACCTGCGTATCGCCGTAGTCGGTGCTGGACTGATGGGTGCGGATCACGTCATCCGCATTGGAACCCGAATTGTAGGGGCACACGTTTCGGCAATCGTCGAACCGGACGAGTCCCGTGCCCGAGCAGCATTGGATAATGCACCCCACGCAACGTGGTTCCCCACTATCGAAGCGGCTATCGAGGCGCAGGCTATGGACGCGGTCCTCATTGCTACCCCAGGACAGTTCCACGAGCCGGTTTTGCTTCCAGCTCTTGCCGCGCGACTGCCCATCTTGTGTGAAAAACCGTTGACTCCCGACGCAGAATCTTCCCTGCGCATCGTCAACGCCGAAGTGGCCACGGGAACACAGCTGATTCAGGTGGGTTTCATGCGTCGATTCGACCAGGGGTACATGGATCTTCGTGCGCTCATTGCATCGGGAGAATCCGGAGAGCTGTTGGGGCTGCACTGTGCACACCGTAACCCTGCAGTGCCCGATTCGTACCACAATGACATGTTGATTTTTGACTCGGTGGTTCACGAGATCGATGTTGTTCGGTTCCTTACCGATTCACCGATTGCCTCGGTAGAGGTCAAGCACATGAAGCGCAATTCATTGTCGCCGGAAGGTTTGAATGAACCGATCTTGGTGTTGCTTGAGACCGAAAGTGGCGTTCTGGCAACAGTCGAAATGAACGTATCGGTGCAGTTCGGATACCAGGTGAAAACTGAGGCAGTGTTCCAAAAGGGAATCGCCGAAATTGGCCGCAGTGCGGGCATGAACCGATTCGTCGATGGCAAGATTTCCACCGACGAACACATGTCGTTCAAGACACGATTTGCTGCCGCTTATGACGCTCAAATCCAACGTTGGGTTAATGCTGTTCAGCACGGCACAATCGATGGACCCAGCGCATGGGATGGCTACCTTGCTGCGGCTGCCGTCGAGGCAGGTGTACAAGCCTTGCGTACTGGCGATAAGGTTCCCGTAGCTATCGAGGCACGTCCGGAGTTTTACGGTCGATGAAACTGGGAGTCTATAACGCTGTATTGCACGATCGCTCGCTCGACGAAGCAATCGCAACAGTAGCGTCGTTAGGACTCACGGGGATCGAACTCAACGTGGGCGGGTTCCTCCCGCCGGTTCATGTTCCCAACATCGCCGACATCCTGGAGTCCGACACAGCGCGTGATGAATTTTTGGGCAAATTCGAGGGGGCCAGCGTTAGCCCAGCGGGCCTCAACTGCAACGGCAATCCGCTGCATCCGAATCCAGAAATCGGAGGAAAACACGGCCAGGACGTTGTCGATGCAGTGAAACTCGCACACCGACTGGGGCAGAACCGTGTGGTGACAATGTCGGGTTTGCCGGGCGGTGAGCCTGGGTCGTTGCACCCCAACTGGGTTGTCAACGCATGGAATTCCGGTGCGCTAGACGTGCTCGAATACCAGTGGGAAATCCTTGGTTCCTACTGGACCGAAGTTAATGCACTGGCTGCAGACTTGGATGTGAAAGTAGCGTTGGAGCTTCACCCCCAGAACGTTGTCTTCAATGTGCAGTCCATTCGCGAGCTTATCGAACGGATTGGCGCAACACACATTGGAGTGGAACTCGATGCATCACACCTGTTCTGGCAACAAATGGATCCGGTCGCCGTGGCCAAGGAACTGGGTGAACTGGTCGTGCACACCGCAGCAAAAGATGTGCGCATCAACCCAGAGTTTGCGCGAATGAACGGAGTGTTGGACAACAGCTTCCGTCGTCTTGACTCCAGCGAGCCTCGTGTGAACCTTGGCGGCAATGAGTGGGTCAACGAATGGCCCCAAAATTCTGCATGGGATTTCGTCGCGGTGGGCAAAGGCCACGACGCTGCGTACTGGGCTGAGTTCCTCACTGTGGTGCACGAAATTGACCCCGAAATGTGGGTCGTCATCGAGCATGAAGACGTTTCGCTTGGGCGTGAGGAGGGGTTACAGTTTGCGTGCGAGACGCTCTTTGCGGCACAAAAATTGGCAGGTTTAGATAAGTAAAAAGTGTGGCTTGTGCCGACCGGAAATGGTCAGTACAGCAGCTGACAGAATCGGGTGTTCCGAAGGGGTTGTTGTTCCCCGGAAGGGTGCCCGTGGCACTGGCTGGATGCTTACCAGTCGTTGAGTTGCCAAAGGGGCGGTGGCCGTCGAGGTTGGTGTAAGTGACTACCTCGGCGGCCACTGTTTAGTTTCTGCTTCGGCAGAAATACAGGGTGCCCGCGCAGGGTATGCTGGTCAGGTCCGGTAACGGGCAAGGAGAATTCGCCTAGTGGCCTATGGCGCACGCTTGGAAAGCGTGTTGAGGTAAAACTCTCGGGGGTTCGAATCCCCCATTCTCCGCGGTGGCGCAAGCCAACCGATAACTGGTTGAGACAGTTGAAAGCCCCAGATTTATCTGGGGCTTTTGTCGTGCCAACAGTAACGATGTCGGTTGGACTTGCAGGGCTCATCGCTGCATGTCCCGAATACCGAGCTAGCGTGAGCGCTGTTCCCCAGATGAAACGCGCCCACAGTGCAATCGGTTAGGGGTGAGCGGCGTGCTCGCTGGAACGGTGGCCTTCGGGCTCGAACTGGATGGTGGAGTGTTCCACGTCAAAGTGACCGTGCAGACATTCCTGGATCTCGGTCAGAAGAGCGGGCAGTTTTCCGTTCGTAAACATCTCGTCGGTTACGGCCACATGCGCGCTGACCACGGGCAGGTCAGTTCCGACGAGGCTGGCATGCAGGTCGTGCACGGCGGTCACGCCGTCGCGCTTGACGATGTGCGCGCGCAACACGTCGAGGTCCATGTTTTTGGGCGTGGATTCCATCAGCACGTGCACTGTTTCGCGCAGTAGCTTCCAGCTGCGGGGGAAAATCAGCGATCCGATGATGATCGAGACGACCGAGTCGGCCGGCGCCCAACCTGTGGTGGCGATGATGATTCCGGCGACGACGACCGATACCGATCCGAGCGCGTCGTTGATGACCTCGAGCAAAGCCGCGCGCATGTTGAGGTTGCCGTTTTCGATCTTCAGCAGGATCATCATCGAGACAAGGTTCGCGACGAGCCCAATCACTCCGAAACCAATCATGAAGACGGGGTCTACATCTTGGGGGTCGAAAAAGCGCCGCACCGCCTCGACGATGACAAAAGTTCCGACGCCCAGCAACAGGAGGGCCTGACCCGCGGCGGCGAGGACCTCGATGCGACGGAACCCCCAAGTGCGGGCATTGGTTTCCGGGCGGGTCACCAGTGTCGCGCCGATCAGTGCGAGGACGAGCCCCGCGCTGTCGGTGAAAACGTGCCCCGCATCGGCAAGAAGGGCGAGCGAGCCGGACAGCCACGCGCCAATCACTTCGAACACCAGCACACCCGCGGTCATGGAGAGCACCGTGATGAGAGCTTTTCTGTGGTTGGCGTAACCCGAGGTGGAATGTGAGTGTGAATGTCCTGCCATCAGGCCGTCCTTTCCGTTGCGCAACACCCATCGGTGCAGGTGTCAGGTTCGGTGAGAGCGTTGGGGTTGATGCCGCAGGTGCAGGCGTCACCGCGCCATGCCGACAGCCCCTCTCGGATTGCCAGCCCCGCAATGACGAACCCCACCAGAGGGTCAGCGAACCACCAGCCCCACAGTGCGTTTGCGGCAAGTCCGATCAACAGAACCGCAGACAGGTAGGTGCACAGGAGCGTTTGTTGGGAATCGGCGACGACGGTCGCGGAGCCCAATTCGCGTCCTGTCCGGCGCTGTGCATGCGAGATGAACGGCATGATTGCGAGGGACAGCGCAGCGATGATGATCCCCGCACCCGAGGGTTGAGCCTCGGGTCCAGAGGCGAGCGACCGCACCGAGTCGATGGTGACATAGGTGGCGAGTGCAAAAAACGATAGTGCGATGAGTCGCAACGCGCGACGTTCGCGGTCTTCGGGCATGGTGTGGCTAAATTGCCACAGGATGATCAACCCCGACGACATTTCAACGATCGAATCAAGCCCGAACCCAATCAGTGCGATCGAGTGTGCCGCGACCCCGGCGTTCAAGGCGACTATGGCCTCGACAGTGTTGTACAGAACGGCGGCCAGGGCCAGCATTTTTGCCCGACGAATCAGGACTGCACGTCGAGCTGGTGCGGGTCTGAACGAGAGCGTGGTCACGCGGTGTCGCCGTCGACAGAACCAGAAGTCTGGCACAGTGCAACGGCCTCGCCCGTTTCGGCGAGAAGGTATTCGGCGGCCTGCAACAGGTTCCGAAGTTCCGTCGGTGCGGTCAGCCGATAGTACGACGATCGACCTTCGGGCCGGACCTCGACCATGCCACAGCCCAACAGGCACCGCAGGTGGGCCGACACGGTCGATTGGGCGAGACCCAAATGTTCTGTGAGCTCGACGACCTTGTGGTCACCGAGCATGAGGTGTTGCACAATCAACAGTCGTGAGGTGTCCCCGAGGCTGCGGAAAAGGCTCGCTGCGGGCGGCGCGCCCGTCGTAGCGATGGTGCAGCAACCGTCGGCGCATCCGCACGTTTCTGAATCGTTGAGCAACGTTATCATCGTCATGCATCGATGATAGCAGGTGGTGCTGGCGGCGCCGCTTCGCGGGATGCCACACGGCAGCCGCCTCGGACGCTAGAGGCGGGCAATCCTGTCGACGGCCTCGAGGACGAGCTCGGCCGAACACGCAAGGTTCATCCGCGCGTGACCCGAGCCCTGGGGGCCGTATCCGCTGCCCGAGGACAAGGCCAGTTTGGTGCGATCGAGAATCAGCGCCGCAGGATCGTGCCCCCAGCCCGTGTCCGACATATCCATCCACGCCAAGTAGCTGGCCGACGGGCGGCGAAGTCGCACCTGGGGCAGGCGCTCCAAGAGCTGAGCGGACAGGAGGTCGACATTGGATTCGATTGCCGCGATGGTGCCCGCCAACCAGTCGCGGGAATTGCGGAAACCCTCACGCGTGGCAATAACGCCGAAAAGGCCCGTGCGGAAAGTCACCTCGTCGGGAAGCGACCGAATCAGCGTGGTCATCGGGTCCGAGGCGGTGACAAACATGGCGCATTTGAGACCCGCGAGGTTAAAGGCCTTGCTGCCGGATACGGCCGCGATTCCATGGGTGCGGGCAGCGTCGGACACGGTCAGGTAGGGGGTGAAGGTATGGCCCGTGTGAGTCAGGGGTGCGTGGATTTCATCGCTGACCACAAAGGCACCGTGGCGTTCCACGATGTGGGACAGCGCGGTCAATTGTTCGCGCGAGTGCACGAGCCCCAACGGGTTGTGTGGGTTGCACAGCAAAACAGCGCGTGCCCCAGCGGCGAGTGCTCGGTCGATGCCCTCGAGGTCCAGCGCGAAGCCGTCGCTGTCATCGGTCAGGGGAACCTCGACCACGGTTCCGCCGGCCTCGGGGACCAGATCGTAGAAGGGTGGGTACACCGGCGGGGTGATGATGACGCCATCGCCGGGGGCGATCATTCGCCGCAGGGATTCGACGACGACAACGCTGACATCGGTGGTGATTCCCATGCGTTCCGGTTCGGGCGACCAGTCCCAACTGTCACGCGCGAATTCGGAAAATGCATCGAGCACACCGGTGTCATGAGGGTTGATGTATCCCGTGTCGCCGCGATTCAGCGCGGCGTGCAGGGCCTCGCGGATGGCGGGGGCGAGTGGAAAGTCCATCTCGGCGACAAACATGGGCAACACGTCGGAAGGGTACAAGCCCCACTTTTCGCTGGTGCGGGTGCGCAAAACAGACAAGGAATCAGAGGCGGTGCGAGCAGCAAAGTGTGCGGTCATGCCCCCAATCTAGCGGCACAATCGTGCACCGTACAGGCAGGAATTGAGCGTCGCACGTAAAATATTCGCATGCCCAAATTCGCGTCATTCGATGAATTCTATGCCTCGCTTCCGGCCGATCAGGAACGCGCAATTCGTCGATTTGTGGACCACGTGGCGGCATCGCGACCGGAACTCGAACTGGTGCTCGCGTGGAATCAACCCATGTTCAAACTGGGCAAAACGTATGTGATCGGGTTCATGCCCACGAAGAACCACATCAACCTGTTGACCATCTCGGATGACGCCATCAAGCATTTCGCCGCCGCCATCGAGGGCTACCGGCACGGCACTCGCTCGATCTCGTTGCCGTTTGACTGGGACATCGACGCTCAGCTCGTCAACGACATCGTCGACTTTCAAGCGAACCAACCCTGATGTAGCGTGTGGGCATGATTAACAACCTCTTCGTCAACCTCCCCATCACGAACCTGGCGCGCTCCGTCGAATTCTTTTCCGCCCTCGGGTTCACGTTCAACGAACAGTTCACCGACGAATCGTCGACCTGCATGGTCGTTAACGACAACATTTTTGTGATGCTGCTGGAACGCGACAAGTTCGCTGGCTTCATCGACAAGCCCATCGCGGACCGCGGAACGACGGAAGCGATCATGGCCTTGGGTTGCGAATCCGCCGACGAGGTTCGCACTCTGTCCGAGAAGGCCTTCGAACTGGGAGCCCGTCGCGTCAACGACATCCAAGACATGGGGTTCATGGTCAGTTGGGGATTTGAGGACCTCGACGGCCACCTGTGGGAGGTCTTCTGGATGAACCCCGAGTTCGTGCAGTAGCGACTGTTCGACATATGTTCTCATCCACACCCTAAAGTGGAACGGTCACACTGAAAGGCCCACCATGACTCACAAAGCCACCGTCCTGTTCGTGTGCATCCACAATGCGGGACGCTCGCAGATGGCAGCCGGATACTTGCAGCACCTTGCGGGCGACCGCGTGCAGGTGTTGTCGGCGGGCACCGAGCCCAAAGACCACGTCAACCCCTCGGCTGTCCAGGCCATGGCGGAAGAGGGCATCGACATTGCGACGAACACCCCCAAGGTGTTGACCACCGAAGCCGTTCAGGAATCGGATTACGTCATCACCATGGGTTGCGGTGACACGTGCCCCTTCTTCCCCGGGAAAACCTACTTGGACTGGCCGTTGCCGGACCCCGCAGGCAAGGGCGTCGAGGATGTCCGCCCGATCCGCGACGAGATTCGCGCCAAGGTCGAGGCGCTCATCGCCGAAATCGACGCAAAGTTTTAAGCCCGCACCCTGTTACGCGCGACTTCCGCGAATAGCTGAATTGGGCTTCTAGTCCAGGGTGAGCATCAGCATGTACTGACCGCCACCGGGGTTGATCTGCGTGGCAAACCGTGTGTCCGGCGCGAAACGTGACAGGCGATCCAGCAGCCAATCCGATGCGGCGTTTGCATCGTCGAGGTCGGGGCAGCGGGCAATGATTTCGCGTCCGCCCTTGTTTTTGAGACGCTCCACCGTCGCCACAATGGGTGAGGGGTCGACGACGAGCAGGTCGGGCGACCACGGCACCACGGGGGCAATCTTGCCCTTCATCGTGTTGCACTGGCGGTGCGCGAGTCGTTCCACCACGGTGGTGCTCTTCTTCGTCTTTGCCACCGTGTAGCTGTCCACGCTGGGGCCGCGGTCGGAATTCACCGAAGAGTCGGGGTCCACCGCCGTGTCGCACAGCCAGCAGGTCCAATTGTCGCGGTCGCCCACTTCGTTCAAGTCGCTCATGTATTCAGGCTAACGCGCCCAGCGCTGTGCTCGGTTCGATACAACAACTCGGCGGTTCCCGAAATGAATTCGAGAACCGCCGAGCGTGTGAAAACGGCCTAGGACAGGCCGAATGATTCGCGGAACAAGTCAACGTCGATTGCTTGTTCGTCGGCTTCTTTAATCCCGTTGGCCACATTTGTGGATTCGTCGATGACTGCGAGATAACGGAAGCCGTGCAACATGACACCTGTGCCGCGGTCAAAAGATAAGTCGTCCCCGATGATTACGATACTGTCGCCCACGTCGAGAAGCGACACGTCCAGTTTGGGCGAGTAGTCAGAGTGTACGACCACCCAATAATCCGCGGGAGCGTCATCGGTGCCAGCGGTCGTGGTGATGCGCACAGGGGTGAAGTAGACGGCGAAATCTGCGGTTTCGGCAATCCCGTCGTCGGCGTTGAAATACGTTTCTTCGCCAATCTCGGCAATGGTGCCCAGCGCACCGAATTCGGTTTCGCGCACGTCGATCTCGTCGATTTGAAGCCCGGTGTCATACCCGGAAAGATGTGCGCGTTCCGGCGCCGCGGCTTCCTCCGTGCTGGTTGCCGAGGCGCAGCCTGCCAGTGAAATGCATAGAGAAAAAACTGTGAAAATTTTTATGAACATGAAATTTTCCTTTCTAATAAAGATAAGCAATGCCGGCACGGTCGTCGGAATTTGGGATGTATTTGACAACGTCGTTTGAGTTCATGACCGCAGCGAGTTCTGAAGCGGTTACATTACTGTCGCGGTCGGACTCATCCAGTCCGTATGCGTGCCCGAATTCATGTGTAGCGACTGTTCGCACATGCGCCTTCCGCAGGTTGGAGTTCTGTACAGAGCCCCAACTCCAAGTTGAATTCAAAAAGACTGTGGCGCTATTGCCGCCCGCGGTTGATTGTGTTAGGCCAGCCACATCAATTGCGAACGAATTTTGGATGTTGCTGTATGCAATCTTGAAGGGAGCATTCGCGTATGTATTGGCGGAGGGTACATAGGACACCGTGCCGGTATTCAAAGCGGAACCTGAAATCCCATCCCACGCCAGATTCGCTGCCGACAAGGTGCTGATCAGCGAACTCGGCATATTTCCTGTGTAGGCGTAAGGGGTTTTGACGCCTGCAGTGCTGGACCATACACGCCCAAAAGTTACGTAAGCATTTGCTGGGCTGGCTGTGATGATTGCAGTGAACACAACAACTAAACCACTAATTAATATTCTAATTTTCAAAACTTTTCTCCTTTATTTTGGGGTGAACCGTCAGAAAACAATTGATACTCGAATAATGTATCGAGACTGAGTTCCCCAAGTCAAGGTGAAACTAGAATATTTTTCAGCGCCAAGGTGGGCCACGCAGCTCGTTGATTGCCCGGCATTTGACGACCAAAGGCGGTTGCTGCAGCCAAAATGGACAGATAGGCTCGGCTCAGCATCAATCGCACACTGGGAGACATCATGAGCGCAACCGCCGACGAACGCGGAACCGGCAAACTCACCGCCGAAGAACGTGAAGCCATGAAGGAGCGAGCACGCGAGGCGCGCGCCGAAGCAAAGCGAGGCAAGGGGTTGGCCGCTGCTGCTGCCGACTTGGCCGATGTGCTGACCAAGATTTCCGAGATGCCCGAGCCCGACCGTGCGATGGCGACGCGTCTGCACGAGTTGATCACCGCTGCGGCCCCCGAGCTGGCACCCAAGACTTGGTATGGCATGCCCGCCTATGCCAAGGACGGCAAGACGATTTGTTTCTTCCAGAACGCCAGCAAGTTCAAGGTGCGCTACAGCACACTCGGGTTCAACGAGCACGCCGCGTTGGATGAGGGCACAATGTGGCCGACTTCTTTTGCGCTGATCGAATTGAACGACGCCACCGAGGCCCGCATCACCGAACTGGTGCGCCGCGCCGTTTCCTGATCGTCACGCGCAACGCGTGCCGTTGACTCTCCCGAACTGACGAATCAGATTGGAGAAGCACGCGGCAAGGTGCGCCGAACCCTCGGGCCCTAGTGGGCGTGGGTGCGTTCGAGCTTTGCGCCTTCGACATCCACGTCGGGCAGCAGGCGGTCCAACCAGCGGGGAATCCACCACGCCTTGTCGCCCAGCAGGCTGAGAGTGGCGGGAACCAGTAACAGTCGCACCACAAATGCGTCGATCAGCACACCGGCAGCGAGGCCGAAGCCCATCGGGCGAATCATGGTCGTGTGGCTGAAGATGAACCCACCGAAAACGGACACCATGATGATGGCGGCGGCGACGACGACGGCACGGCTGAGGTGAATGCCGTAGCTGATGGCCTCCTTGGCCGGCTTGCCGTGAATGTACGCTTCACGCATTCCGGATGCGAGGAACAGCTGGTAGTCCATTGCCAGCCCGAACAGAATTCCCACCAGGATTGTCGGCAGGAAGCTGAGGATGGGGCCCGGGTCGTGAATTTCAAACAGTTGACCCATCCAACCCCACTGGAACACGGCGGTGACCGCACCCAGCGTCGCGAACACGGTGAGTAGGAACCCAAGGCTGGCGATGACGGGGACGGCGATGGATCGGAAAACCAGCACCATAAGCAGGAATGACAGGCCGATAACGACGAACAGATAGAACGGCAAGGCATCACCGAGCTTCTGGGACACATCGATGTTGATGGCAGCAACGCCGGTGACCTCGATGCTTGTGTCGTACTTGTCCTGCATCACACTGTTGAGCGCGCGAACGTCGGCGACGACCTCGGCGGTGCTGATGGCGTTGGGACCCTCGGTGGGCAGTACGCGGAACACGAGTGCGGTGCGGTCGTCCGAGAAGCCGGTGGGGATGGCAGCGTCGACGTTGTCAACGGTCATCAGTTCGGCGGCGATATTGGCCTGATGTTCCAGTTCGTCATCGGTGCTGACGGGGTTTGCGGTTTCGGCGACGACGATCAGTGCACCATTGACCCCCTCGCCGAATGCTTCCTCGGTCAGGGTGTACGACTTGTAGCCGGCCGAATCCAGAGGCTCGCTGGAACCATCGGGCAGCCCCAGGCGCATGCTGGCCGAGGGCAGTGCAACGATGACGAGTGCCGTGATGGTGGCCAACACGGTGAGCCACGGGCGGCGGGTGGCCAGAACCGCGGATGTGCGGGTGGGCGCGAGTGTTTCGTGGGCCTCGGCACGGGCAGTCAGTGCCGCACGTTCCTTGCGGCTGAGAACGCGCATGCCCAGTTTCGAAATCACGGCGGGGGTGAATGTGACAGCGATCAGCACCGAGAACGCAATCGCCATGGCCCCCATGGTGCCCATCAGCCCGAGGAAGCCGATTCCCGTGAGGTTGAGTGCGGCCAGCGCGATGATGACGGTGAGCCCGGCGAACATGACCGAGTTGCCCGACGTGCCGTTGGCCAGCGCAATCGAGTCCGCGACGGCCATTCCCTGTTTCAGTTGACGGCGGTGTCGGTTGAGGATGAACAGCGCATAATCGATTCCGACGGCCAGCCCCAGCATGACGCCGAGGATGGGGGTCGTGGAGGTGAACTCGATGACCGCGGACAGCGCCATGGTGATGGTGGCCGAAATGCCGACACCGATGAGGGCCGCGATGACGGGAAGCCCTGCGGCGGTGAGGGTGCCGAGCATCACGAACAGCACAATTCCGGCGATGACGATACCGACGATCTCGCCGGCGCCCATCAGGGAATCCAGCGAACGCAGCAGGTCTTGGGATACTTCTACGCCGAGGCGGTCGGTGCTGATTGCGGTGATGGCGTCGACGACGGCGGTGCGCTGTTCGGTGGGGACTTCGGTAATGGGTTCATCGAACAGGACGGTGATGATGGCGGTGCCGTTGTCGGCCGACACCACGCGGAATGATTCCGTTGCGGCGAGAAGCGTTTGGCCGGGAGTGAGGTCGGTGCGCGCGGCATCGAGTTCCGCCTGGCCTTCGTCCAATTCCTTTTGAGCGTCGGCAAGGTCAATGCGACCTTGGGCTATTTCTTGTTCACCCACGGTGATGTTCCACCAGCCGATATCGATTTGCTCTTGTCCGGCGGCCAATTCAGCCTCGCCGGCCGCGATTTGGTCCAGGCCTTCCAGCACCTGTTCCAACTGGGCGCGCAGCGGGTGGATCTGTTCGTCGGGAACACCGCCCAGAACCATCTGAGCGATGGCATCCTCCAGCATGATTTGGCTGCTGGTCAGTGATTCCTTGTTGGTGGCGAGTTCCTCGGCTCCGGCATCGAGTTCTGCCTGACCGTTGACGAGTTCAATTTTTCCGTCGGCGATGTCGGCCGCGGCGGCGTCGAGTTGTGCGAGTCCGTCCGTGATTTTTTTCCGACCAGCGTCAATTTTTGCCTGGGCGTCGGCGAGCTTGTCGGGGGCTTCGGCTGCATCGGCGCGTTGCGAATCGAGTTCGGACTGGGTAGCGAACGGATCAATCGTTTCGTTAACCCCGTCGAGCCCTTCGATGGCGTCGAGAGCACTGGCCACCTCGGCCTGATCCGCTGTCGTGAATTCGCTGCCGTCGGTGGTGTGCACGATGATTTGGCCGACACCGCGACTGGCGTCCGGGAATGAGGTCTGCAGCTTGTCGATCGTGGCCTGGGCGGGCAATCCGTCGATGGTCATCGCCGAGGTGAAGCTGCCGCCGGCGGTGAGGGCGATGCCCACACTGAGGCCCAGCGCGGCCACCCACGCGATGATGACGGTCCACGCACGGCGGGCCGAGAATTGTCCGAGGCGGTACAGCAGTTCTGACATGGGGCCATCTTTCGGGCTGATTGCACTAGTGCATCTATTGTTGCACTGGTGCAGAAAATTGTCAAAATGACTACAGTGGACACCATGACCGAGCGACACAACGAGACAGCCGATCCCGCCGTCGGTCGTCGCGCCAAACAGTCGCCCGCCGACATCATGTTGCGAGCCTGGGAGGTCTTTGACACCGTCGGCTACGACACCGCGACCATGACGGACATCGCCACCGCGGCAGGGATCTCGCGCCGCACGCTCTTTAACCACTTCCCCAGCAAAGTTTCGCTGCTGTTCCCCGTGGCAGACGCGTTCATGACGGGGCTGACCGAACGGCTGAATACAAGACCAGCGGACGAACGCCTCGTCGTCTCGATTGCCGAATGTGTGATCGAGATGGCGGACGAATCCACCAAACTCGCCGAACAACATTCACCCGGCCCCGAGATCCTCAAAGCCCGCATGAGCGACGAAGCCATCAAATACTCGCGCGAGCTCTGGGCACACAAAATGGAGGCCGCCGCACTCACTCGACTCGGCGACGCACCCGGCGCGAGCATCAAGGCCGCCTTCGTCGGCGCCGTCGCGGCCCAATTCCTCACCGAAATCCTGCACCTGATGCGTAACACGGGAAAGACGCACAGCGAGGCGCTGCGAGAGGTCATGGACAACTTGCGGGACCTGCTGCAGTAACTGCGTAACCTAGTGGAGGAACGGGCGCACGCCCCCGGGAAGGCCCACGATGAAACTCAGTAACGACGTCACCACACTGATCGCACTGTTCGCGATCGTGAGCCCCATCACCTCCATCCCCGTGTTCCTCACCCTGACCTCCGAGATGGCCACCACTCAGCGCCGCCGCGTTGCCGTGCAGACCGCACTCGTCGCCGGGCTGACCCTGATCATCGCGTACTTCGTGGGCGACTTCATCCTCACGTTCCTCGCCATCCAAATGGACGCCTTCCGGCTGGCCGGCTCGGTGATTATCGGCGCCGTGGGATGGCGTATGGTCATGGGCAAGGACACAGCCAAGCCCGCCAAGTCCGCGAGCGGCGCCGCTGTCGTTCCGCTGGCTATCCCCTTGATGGCCGGCCCCGGTGCAATCGCCACCGTCATCGCACTGGGTAATTCTGACGAGGGATTGGTGCGTGTGCAAAACCTGTTGATCATCCTCGTCCTCTCGCTGTTGACCATGCTGTTGTTGCTCGCCGCGGAACCCGTCGAAAAGCTGCTGGGCGTCCAAGGCCTCATGGTCGTGGGGCGAATCTTTGGGCTGCTGTTGCTGGCCATTGCCATGTCGACCGCAATCACCGCACTGCTGTCGGCGTTCCCCGGGCTGGGCGGTTAATACAGCCGCGCGCCTCGACCGAATTATGGATCGCGCACCGACCGCGGTTCCCCGAAATTCACGCACACCGCCGCGCGGTACACTGGATGCAGCCCCTCGTGTGGCGCTATCTTGGCTAACTCCCCCAGGGCAGAAATGCAGCAAGGGTAACCGGGCTCTGGCGGGTACACGGGGGGTCTTATCTATCCCGGTCGCCGTCACGGCCCACGCGCTGACGGCCCGAACCGGCCGGGCGGGTATTTCGTCACAAGGGCACCGGTGCGGAACGCCGTAGGCTAACAGCGTGGCCACCAGCATCTATATAACGAGTGCCGAAGAAAATTCCGGCAAGTCCACCGTCGCGCTGGGAGTGCTCGACACACTGCTGAGTCAGGGCGTGCGAGTCGGCGTTTTCCGCCCCATTTCACGCAGCGCCACAGAGCGCGACTATGTTCTGGAGTCGTTGCTGGCACACGACGGCGTGGACATCGACTACGCGGACTGCATCGGTGTGACCTACGACACGGTGCACCACGACCAGGACGCCGCACTGGTGACCATCATCGACCGGTACCACCGCATGGAACGCCAGTGCGAGGCCGTCGTGATCGTCGGCAGCGACTACACCGATGTGTCCAGCCCCACCGAACTGTCGTTCAATGCGCGAATTGCGGCCAACCTTGCCGCACCCGTGCTCTTGGTATTGCAGGGCCGTGGCAGCAGCGATGGCGCTCGCGGTGGGCTCGTTCAACAGCCGCCGCGTTCGGTGACGGAACTCGTCAACCTGACCGAGGTGGCACTGCCCGAACTCGACAAGGAACACGCCACTCTGTTCGGCGTAATCGCCAACCGGGTCGAGCCGGGCAAGGAAACCGAGATTGTCGAGGCTCTGCGCGCGGTTGCGCCGGACGCCCTCGTCGCGGCGATCCCCGAGGACCGATTCCTGGTGGCACCCACGGTCTCGGCCGTCATTGCCGCTCTGGAGGGGACCGTCGTCAGCGGTGACGAGGCCATGCTGTCACGTGAAGTATTGGGCGCCAAGGTCGCGGCGATGAATATCGAAAACGTGCTGCCGCGACTGATCGAGGGAGAAGTAGTCCTCGTACCCTCGGACCGATCCGAGATTTTGCTGGGCGTGCTGATGGCGCACGAGAGTGACACGTTCCCCTCGCTGGCCGCCATCGTCCTGTACGGCGGTTTCCCCACACCCGAACCGGTCATGCAGTTGATCGCGGGACTGAACCCCCAATTGCCCATCATCGAGGTGGGGCATTCGACCTACGAAACCGTCATGCGGGTGATGGAAACACGGTCGAGGCTCGCCGCCGACTCGCAGCGCAAATACGATACGGCTCTCGCCTTGTTTGAAAACAACGTCGACTCGGCCGCACTGTTGGAACGCCTCAATGTGGCACGAGCCGACGTGGTTACCCCGTTGATGTTCGAATACGACCTTTTAGAGCGCGCCCGCCAGAACCGCAAGCACATCGTGTTGCCCGAAGGTTCGGACGACCGCATCCTGCGTGCCGCCGCCACACTGTTGAGTCGCAAGGTCGCCGACCTGACCATCCTGGGTGACGAAGCCGAAATTCGCCGACGCGCCAGCGAGTTGGGAGTCGACATCTCGGCCGCCGCCGTGATCAACCCGAAGTCGGAAATCTTTGTCCAGCAGTTCGCCGAGGCCTACGCCGCGTTGCGCGCCCACAAGGGCACCACGGTCGAGGAAGCCCGCGAGATCGTCACCGATGTGTCGTACTTCGGCACCATGATGGTGCACCTGGGGCTCGCCGACGGAATGGTGTCGGGTGCCGCGCACACCACCGCGCACACGATCAAGCCATCGTTCGAAATCATCAAAACCGTTCCCGGAGTCTCGGTGGTCTCCAGCGTTTTCCTCATGGCGCTCGCCGACCGTGTCCTCGTCTATGGCGACTGCGCGGTGATTCCCGACCCGACCAGCGAACAGCTGGCCGATATCGCAATTTCGTCGGCGATGACCGCCCAACAGTTCGGCATCGAGCCTCGAATCGCCATGCTGTCGTATTCGACCGGCACCTCGGGCGCGGGCGACGACGTCGAGAAGGTGCGCGAGGCGACTCGAATCGTCCGTGAGCGTCGACCCGACCTGCTGGTCGAGGGCCCCATCCAGTACGACGCTGCCGCGGAACCCAGCGTGGCCGCAACCAAGATGCCCAATTCTGAGGTCGCCGGACGCGCCACGGTCTACATTTTCCCCGACCTCAACACGGGCAATAACACCTACAAGGCGGTGCAGCGGTCCGCGGGCGCGGTCGCGATTGGCCCCGTGCTGCAGGGACTTAACAAACCCGTCAACGACCTGTCGCGCGGTGCCCTGGTCAGCGACATCGTCAACACGGTGGCCATCACCGCCATCCAGGCGCAGGAGGGCGGGGCATGAGTCGCGCCTTTGTCGTCAATTCCGGGTCGTCGTCGATCAAATACCAGTTGATCGATATCGCGTCCGAGGACGTGGTGTTGTCCGGCATGCTCGAGCGCATCGGCGAGCCGGGTGGTGACTCCACAGATCACGCCACGGGTTTGCGTCAGGTGTTGGACCAACTGGGGCCCGACGCCGACATTTCGGTCGTGGGCCATCGTGTGGTGCACGGCGGTTCGCTTTTTGACCGTGCTGTCGTCGTGGATGACACCGTGCTGGAGCAGATCGAGGCGCTCATGCCCCTGGCGCCGTTGCACAACCCCGCAAACCTTGCCGGCGTGCGGGCGGCGCGCGATGTGTTGCCTCAGGTCCCCCATGTGGTGGTGTTCGACACCGCGTTCCACCAGACCATCCCGCACGAGGCCTACACCTACGCCATCGATGCCTCGGTCGCGGCCGAGCACGGCATTCGTCGTTACGGTTTCCACGGAACGAGCCACAAGTTTGTGACCGAACGTGCAGCGCAGTACCTGAACAAGTCGGTCGAGGACGTGAACCTCATCGTGTTGCACCTGGGTAATGGCGCCAGCGTGACCGCGATTTCGGGGGGACAATCGGTCGACACCTCGATGGGGTTGACCCCGCTGGAGGGGCTCGTGATGGGCACCCGTTCGGGCGACCTTGACCCCGCGATTGTGTTCCATCTGGCCCGCGTCGGCGGGTACAGCATGGACGAACTGGACGAACTGTTGAACAAGCGCAGCGGCATGAAGGGGCTGACCGGTTACAGCGATATGCGCGACGTCGAATCGCGGATTGCCGAGGGCAGCGTCGAGGCCGCGCAGGGTCTGGCCGTGTGGCGTCACCGTGTGCGGCATTACGTCGGTGCGTACCGAGCGCGATTGGCGAGCCTCGATGCCGTGGTGTTTACGGCGGGTGTTGGCGAAAACAGCACGCTGTTGCGCGAACTGTCGATGCAGGGCCTCGCGCATTTGGGCATCGAACTGGACAGCGCCCGGAACGAACTGCGGTCCCGTGATGTGCGCGATATCGCAACGGATTCGTCGCCCGTCCGCATTCTCGTGGTCCCCACAAATGAGGAACTCGAGATCGCCCGACAGGCTGTGGCGGTGACGGCCGGGCAATAACCCGCGGTTGTGCAAATTCGGGCACGATTGTCGGTGCCCTCGGGTACTCTCGATATGTGGCTGTTGCTTTGTATCGTCGTTACCGACCAGAGAACTTTGATGAACTCATTGGTCAATCACAGGTGACCGATCCGCTGCGTTCGGCCCTGCGCAACGACCGCGCGAACCACGCCTATCTGTTCAGCGGACCGCGTGGTTGCGGCAAGACAACATCGGCGCGAATCCTGGCCCGCTGCCTCAACTGTGCCGAGGGCCCCACCGACACCCCGTGCGGCGTGTGCGACAGTTGCGTGGAACTGTCGCGCGACGGTTCAGGTTCACTCGACGTCATCGAAATCGATGCCGCGAGCCACAACGGTGTCGACGATGCGCGTGACCTGCGTGAGCGTGCGGCGTTCGCTCCGGCACGTGACCGCTACAAGATTTACATCCTCGACGAGGCCCACATGGTTACCTCGCAGGGCTTTAACGCACTGTTGAAAATCGTGGAAGAACCGCCGGCCCATGTGAAATTCATTTTCGCCACCACGGAACCCGACAAGGTGATTGGCACGATTCGTTCGCGCACCCATCACTATCCGTTCCGGTTGGTTCCGCCCGCGGTCATGCTGGACTACGTCACAGATTTGTGCGAACAGGAACGCGTCACCGTCGAAACCGGTGTGTTGCCGACGGTCATTCGCGCCGGTGGCGGTTCGGTGCGTGACACCCTGTCGTTGCTCGACCAGATCATCGCTGGGTCGGACGACAACACTGTCACCCGCGAGCGCACCAACAACCTGTTGGGCTACACCCCCAGCGAACTGTTGGACGAGGGTCTGGAATCGATTGCTCGTGGCGATGCCGCGAATGCGTTCTCGGTGATCGACCGTGTGATTCACACGGGCAACGATCCTCGCCGTTTCGTCGAAGATGTGCTAGAGCGACTGCGTGACCTCGTCATCGTCGACGCCACCGGTCCCGGCGCCAAAGCCGTGCTGCGCGGAGTGCCCGCCGACGAACTCGAGCGCATGACCGCACTGGCCGCGTTGTTCGGCGGCGATGCGTTGTCTCGTGCGGCCGACATCGTGAACTCGGCGCTGACGGGCATGACCGGCACCACGCCTCCGCGAATTCACCTGGAATTGATGGTGGCCCGACTGCTGGTCGGCGCCCCCGAAGCCGCACCGGTCCAGCCGTTGCGCACTGCCGCAGCGGGCACCACGGCACCGCGCCAGGCAGCACCGGCGACTCCCGCAGTTGCTGTGCCGGCGGAACCTGCCCGCGTTGTTGCCCCCGCTGCCGCCCCCGTCGCCGATGCCGCTCCGGTGGCAGACGCAGAACCCGCAGCGCCGGCGGAACCTGCCGTTGTCGCAGAACCCGAAGCGGCCGCCGCACCAGCCCCGGCTCCCGCCGTATCGTCGTCTGCACCCGACGACCTGACTCTGGCTGACGTGAACGACATTTGGCCCGATGTGCTCGACGAACTCAAGGCGCACCAATCGATCTGGGTGATCGTGAACAACGCACGCCCCGTGTCGTTCGACGCAAACGTGCTTACGCTCGAATTCGTCTCGCAGGTCTTCCTCGACGGATTCAAAAAGAAAAACGACGAAGGTGTGGCGCCGTTCGAGGTGCTGCGTGAACTGCTCGCCGATGCACTGGGTGTGACCGTCAACTACAAGGCGCACGTGGGCTTTGGGGCCGCAATTTCGGGGATCGCGCGTGCCGCGATGCCCGCAACTGCCGAACCTCCCACGGTAAAAATGCCTCCCGTTGCCACGGCACCCGCACCGGCAGCACCCGCCGAAAGCCCGTTGCCCACCGTGATGCCCGAAGAATTCATGGCCCGTCGCAGCTCGCCCGCTCCGCAGAACAACGGCAACTACGGCGCACCCAAATCTGATCCCCGCAACGAACCCGCCCGCGGCTCCGAGGCCGAGGCTCCCCTCGACGTCGCCGTGCCCGTACAGGAACCCAGCACCGAGTCCTCGACCCCCGCAGCATCACCGGCAGCCGCGCCCGCGGCCGAAGCAGCAGCTCCCACCGAGCGCCGCGGCGAATCCGTGGTCCGCGAAATCCTCGGGGCCACCCTGATCGCCACGGAAACCAACGGCGAAGACTCTGCATCCGCTTCCACGGGCACCGAAACGGACACCGCGGCACCCATGTTTGACATGCCGGACGCCGAATGATGTACGAAGGAATCCTTCAGGACCTCATCGACGAATTCGGAAAACTGCCCGGAATCGGCCCCAAATCGGCACAGCGCATCGCATTCCATATTGTGCAAACCGAGTCGTACGACCCCCGAAACCTGTCCAGCATCCTCGCCACCATCCGCGAATCCATCAAATTCTGTGAAATCTGCGGCAACGTCGCCGACGACACCCGATGCTCGATCTGCCGTGACCCACGACGCCGAGGCGACATGATCTGTGTCGTCGAAGAAGCCAAAGACGTCGTCGCCATCGAACGCACGCGGGAATTCCGTGGCACGTACCACGTACTGGGTGGCGCAATCAGCCCGATCGACGGCATCGGACCGGGCGACCTGCGCATCGCACAGCTGCTGGAACGACTGCGCGACACCGCAATCACCGAAGTCATTCTGGCCACCGACCCCAACCTCGAAGGTGAAGCGACCGCGACCTACCTGGCGCGACTGCTGGCCGATTTCGGCATCACCATCACCCGGCTTGCCAGCGGATTGCCCGTCGGCGGCGACCTCGAATACGCGGACGAGGTCACCCTCGGCCGAGCGTTCGAGGGACGCACCCGCCTGTAACCGCGTAAAAACCGCTAGAATTGCCCCCAGAGTGGGCAGCGCCGCCGAGCTCGATTCTGTGTCCCTCAATCGAAGAGATCATCGTGTCGCTTATCGTACAAAAATTTGGCGGTTCCTCCGTCGCTGATGCCGAGAGCATCATGCGTGTGGCGCGCCGCATTGTGGCCACTCGTGATGCCGGAAACGATGTCGTCGTCGCCGTGTCCGCCATGGGCGACACCACCGACGAACTCGTCGACCTGGCACACCAGATCACCAGCGATCCCGACCCCCGCGAAATGGACATGCTGCTGACCACCGGCGAGCGCATCTCGATGGCGTTGCTGGCCATGGCCATCAAGAGCCTCGGCCACGAGGCCCGCTCGTTCACCGGAAGCCAGGCCGGCATGATGACCGACGCCCAGCACGGTGCAGCACGTATCGTCGGCGTCACCCCGGAACGTGTCCAGGAAGCTCTCGCCGAAGGCGCAATCGCCATCGTCGCCGGATTCCAGGGCTTCAACCGTGACTCACGCGACATCACCACCCTGGGTCGCGGCGGCAGCGACACCACTGCCGTTGCACTGGCCGCAGCCCTCAACGCCGATGTGTGCGAAATCTATACCGACGTGGACGGCGTTTTCACCGCCGACCCCCGCGTGGTGCCCATGGCCCACAAGGTTGACGTGATCACCAGCGAAGAAATGCTGGAACTCGCCGCCGCCGGTGCGAAGGTGTTGCACATTCGCGCCGTCGAATACGCACGACGTCACGGTGTGACCCTGCACGTGCGTTCAAGTTTTGCCGACAAAGAAGGCACAATCGTTGTTTCCGCGAGAGGAGAAAACATGGAAGAGCCCATCATCACCGGTGTTGCCGGGGACCTGAGCGAAGCAAAGATCACCGTCGTGGGTGTTCCCGATATTCCGGGTAAGGCCGCCGAGATTTTCACCATCGTCGCGGGCACCGGCGCGAACATTGACATGATCGTGCAGAACGTGTCCGTCGCGGCTACCGGTTTGACCGACATTTCGTTCACCCTCCCCAAGACGGACGGTGCGAAGGTGCTCGACGCTTTGAACGACAACAAGGACTCCGTCGGATTTGTCGAGCTCGCCTATGACGAAAACATCGGCAAGCTGTCCGTCGTCGGTGGCGGCATGCGCACCAACGCGGGCGTTTCCGCACAGCTGTTCACTGCGCTGTTCAACGCCGGAATCAACATCGAAATGATTTCGACCTCCGAAATCCGCATCTCGATCGTGACCCGCGCTGACCTGCTGAAGCAGGCCATGCAGGTCGTTCACACCGCATTTGGTCTTGATGGCGAAACCGAAGCCATCGTCTACGCAGGAACGGGGCGCTAACCATGGGCGTACGTATTGGTGTTGTCGGTGCGACCGGTCAGGTCGGCGCCGTTGTTCGTGAGCTGCTGAGCTCGCGCGAATTCCCTGTCGACGAGATTCGTTTCTTTGCGTCGGCTCGCAGCGCCGGAAAGGTTATCCCTTTCAACGGCCGCGACATTGTCGTCGAGGATGCAGAAACCGCAGACCCCACCGGTCTCGACATTGCCATCTTCAGCGCCGGTGCGACCCTGTCCAAGGCGCAGGCCCCCCGTTTCGCCGCAGCCGGCGTAACCGTGGTCGACAACTCGAGCGGATGGCGCATGGACCCCGAGGTGCCGCTGGTCGTCGCCGAGGTGAACCCCCACGCAATTGATGAAGCCGTAAAGGGCATCATCGCGAACCCGAACTGCACCACCATGGCCGCAATGCCTGTGCTGAAGCCGTTGGACACCGAGGCTGGCCTCGAGCGCCTCACCGTATCGACCTACCAGGCTGTGTCGGGTGCGGGCCTTGCGGGTGGCGAGGAACTGCTGTCGCAGGCCAAGGCCGTCGTGGCGCAGGACGCCATGGGCTTGGTGCACAACGGCGACGCCGTCGAGTTCCCTCTGCCCGTGAAGTTTGCCAAGAACATTGCCTTCAACGTGATTCCGTTGGCGGGTTCGATTGTTGATGACGGTGACAACGAGACCGACGAGGAAAAGAAGTTGCGCAACGAGTCGCGCAAGATTCTCGAACTTCCCGGCCTCAAGGTTGCGGGCACCTGTGTGCGCGTCCCCGTGTTCACCGGTCACTCACTGTCGATCCATGCACAGTTCGGCAAGGCCATCACGCCTGACCG
>JBEEON010000047.1:0-6493 GCA_041191625.1 Actinomycetota bacterium
GCTGGACTTCAACCTGGCAGTACTTCCGCCCTGCGCCTTCTCGTACAACTTCAACTGCCCGATTCCGCCCAAGCAGAACCGCCTTCCCTTCCGGATTCCCGCCGGAGAGCAGAACGTTCTCTCCGCCGACGGTTCCCTCTTGCACGGCTAGGCAACACGCCTCGACTTGACCGTGCGCCATCGGGCGCGGCATCGGCTACCGAAGAAATCCCGGGCCACGTGCGCTTCACGTTCGACGGTCACGACGTCGAGCTCGTAGCGTTTTCGACGGGACGCGCATTACAGATTGTGTTCGCCGACCAGACCAATGGTGTCGACACCTACAGCGTCGGCCGTTTCCTCTTCGTGGTTCCCAACCCCGACGGCACGATCACGCTGGACTTCAACCTGGCAGTACTTCCGCCCTGCGCCTTCTCGTACAACTTCAACTGCCCGATTCCGCCCAAGCAGAACCGACTTCCCTTCCGGATTCCCGCTGGGGAACAAAACGTTCTCGCATCCGACGGTTCCCTGTTGCACGGCTAAGCAACACACCTCGACTTGACCGTGCGCCATCGGGCGCGCATACTGAAAAGACCTCCGAGGATTCCGTCGATGGGGAAGTCGAACGGAATGGGAGGTACGACGTGGACGCTCGTGGTGTCATCATGATTCACTCAGCGCCCCCTTCGTTGCGCCCGCACATCGAATGGGCGATATCTCGGGTGCTGGGTGTGGCCTATCGGCTGGAATGGTCCGCACAACCCGCCCAACTGGGGACCTTCCGCGCACAGTGCGCATGGGACGGCCCACATGGCTCGGCTGCGGCGTTAGCGAGCGCGCTGCGTGGCTGGGTGGACACTCGATTTGATGTGACCGAGGAGGTCGCCCACGGGCGTGACGGTGTGCGATTCGTGCACACCCCCAGCTTGGGAATTTTTTACACCCAGATCGATTCCGCAGGGAATTCCGTGATCACGGAAGATCGTGTGCGTTACGCAATCGACATCGCCGACGGGGATGCCCGCACCATGGCGCGTGAGCTCGCTATCGCACTGGGTGAGGCATGGGACATGGAACTCGAGCCCTACCGAACGGGCACACCAATCGAATCGACCAGGTCGTTGGCGACCCGGGCGTAACGACTAGTTCTCGTCGTACGACTTGACGACGATGACCGAGTTGTGTCCACCGAAACCGAACGAGTTCGAGATCGCGACTACAGGTCCGTCGCCCAGGGGCAACGGTGACGTGACCACGTTGAGCGGAATGCGCTCGTCCTGGTTTTCGAGGTTCAGGGTGGGGGGAGCGGTGCGTTCGTTGACCGCGAGAATCGTGAACACGGCCTCGAGTGCACCGGTGCCACCCAACAGGTGACCGGTGGCCGACTTTGTCGCCGACACGGGAATTTCGCGCACACGGTCACCAAACACACGCTCCAGCGCCTGGTATTCGGCGACGTCACCGACAGGAGTCGAGGTCGCGTGGGCGTTGATGTGGTTGACCTGGTCCGGGGTCACGCCAGCCTGCTTCAGGGCCTCGATCACGGCACGAGCTGCGCCCGAACCCTCGGGGTCCGGTGCGGTGATGTGGTACGAGTCGCTGGTCACAGAACCACCGGCGATTTCGGCGTAGATGCGTGCGCCACGGGCCAGTGCGTGTTCCTTGGTTTCCAAAACCAGTGCTGCGGCACCCTCGCCGAGGACGAAACCATCACGGTCAACGTCATAGGGGCGCGAGGCGCGCGCAGGCTCGTCGTTGCGCTTCGACAGCGCGTGCATTGCCGCAAATGCGGCGATGGGCAGCGGGTGAACGACTGCTTCGGTGCCACCACAGATCACGACGTCGGCAATACCCGAGCGAAGGTGGTCGATGGCGTTGGCAATGGATTCCGTACCCGAGGCGCAGGCCGACACGCACGTGCGTGCGCCACCGCGGGCGGTCAAGTTCATAGAAATAGCGGCTGCCGCTGCGTTCGGCATCAGCATGGGGATGGTCATCGGGGCAACGCGTCGTGCACCCTTTTCCTTGATGGTGTCCCATGCGTCGAGCAGCGTCCACAAGCCGCCGATACCGGTTGCGTAGTCAACGAGCACACGTTCGGGTGCATCGGTAATTTCGCCAGCGTCCGCCCATGCTTCGCGTGCGGCGATCAGTGCCAGCTGCGCGGAAGGGTCGAGGCGCTTCGCCTCAATGCGGTCGAGGACCTCGGTTGCGGGGACTTTGACCTGTCCCGCGAAGGTGACGGGCAGATCGTGTTCGGCTACCCAGTCCTGTTCGAGGGCGCGAACGCCGCTCTCGCCACGAAGCAGCGCTTCCCAACTTTCGCGGGCGGTTCCGCCCAGGGGAGAGGTGGCGCCGATGCCGGTAACAACGATTGTGGAGGTCATGTCACTGCTCTTTCGTGGTGTGTTGAAAAAATGCGGCGGGGCGTGTGCCCCGCCGCACGGAAAGTCTTAGCCCTGGGCTGCGACGATGTAGTTGACAGCGTCATCAACGGTCTTCATGCCCGCTGCTGCGTCGTCCGGAATCTTCACGCCGAACTTGTCTTCTGCGTTCTGGATGATGGTGATCATCGAGATCGAGTCGACGTCGAGGTCTGCTTCGAATTCCTTGCCGAGCTCAACGGTTTCTACGGGGATGCCGGTTTCGTCGTTGACGAGTTCAGCGAGGCCAGCGAGGACCTCAGTCTGGGACAGTGCCATTATTTCTCCTTGTGTGTGGGTGATTCCGCCACCATTTTACGGTGCGGGAGTGGTGTTTCTATGGAAGACGGACGATTTGGGCGGCAAACACGAGTCCGGCACCGAACCCGATGGTCAGTGCGTAACCGCCGCTGAGCTCAGGGTGCTCCTCGAGCACTCGGTGCATGGCCAAGGGCACGGATGCGGCCGAGGTGTTGCCGGTGGTTTCGATGTCACGTGCAATGACGACGTGTTCGGGGACGTTGAGTTGCTTGGCGAACTCGTTGATGATGCGCATGTTGGCCTGGTGGGGGATAAACGCTGCGAGGTCCGCCGAGGTGATGCCCGCCTCGTCCAATGCACGCTGGGCGACCTTGGCCATCTCCCACACTGCCCAACGGAAAACGGTCTGACCGTCCTGGCGCAGGTAGGGGTGGCCCTCCTCGGGGTTCTGCCAGTGTTCCTTGATGGTGCGGTCCATGCCGACGGCGTCCCATTTCGATCCGTCGCTGCCCCACACGGTGGGCGAAATGCCGGGTTCGGTTGCCGCGCCGACGATGACAGCGCCTGCGCCGTCACCGAGTAGGAACGAGATGGTGCGGTCGTCGGGCTTTGCGAAGTCGCTGAGCTTTTCCGCACCCACGACGAGCACGTACTGTGCGACGCCCGATCGCACCAAGGCGTCGGCCTGGGCGATTCCGTAGCAGAAACCTGCACAGGCTGCCGAGATGTCGTATGCGGCGGCAGGAGTCGCGCCAACCCGGTCGGCTAGAAGAGCGGCCAGTGACGGTGTCTGCACCGTGTTCGAGATGGTGGCGGCAATGACGACGCCGATCTGCTGGGGGTCGATGCCGGCGCGTCGGATTGCCTCGTTCGCGGCTTCGGTCGCCATGTCGACGGCTTCGAGGCCGGCACTGGCGCGGCGGCGGGTGATTACGCCGGTGCGCTGACGAATCCATTCGTCGCTGGAGTCGATGGGGCCCACGATGTCGTCGTTGGGGACGACCAGGTCACCGCGCGATGCGCCGACCGATAGAATCCGAGTGAATGCGGCACCGCTGTGCTGCTTCAGTGTGGGCTGGCTCATGATGCCTCCAAGAGATCAATGGCGGCCTGAAGGTCGTCAGGGGTTTTAATTGCAACGGTGGGGGTGCCCTTGAGTGCGCGTCGGGCCAAACCGACGAGTGCACCGGCAGGGTTGAGTTCGATCAGTCCTGTGACACCGTCCGTCGCGAACGATTCCATGCACAGGTCCCAACGCACGGGGTTGGATACCTGTCCGACCAGCAGGTCGCGATAGGTCGATCCCGACGCGACTCGTGATCCGTCACGGTTGGTGTAGATGGCGATTGCGGGGTCATGTACGTCGGTGGTGGCTGCGGCCTGGCGCAGGACGTCGACGGCGCCCTCCATGTACGAGGTGTGGAATGCACCCGCGACGGCCAGTGGGATGACGCGAAGCCCTGCGGGAGGGTTCCCCGCGAATTCGGCAATGGCGTCCTGTGCGCCAGCGATGACGACCTGGCCGGCACCGTTCATGTTGGCGGCGAAGAGTCCACGTTCGGTGAGGAGCGGCAACAGTTCCGCCAGTTCTCCGCCCAAAACGGCGGCCATTCCGGTGTGAATTTTTGCGGCCTCGGCAGCCATGGCACGGCCACGGACACCGACGAGGCGCAACGCCTCGGTGTCGCTGAGGATGCCCGAGATGGCGGCGGCAGCGAATTCGCCCACCGAGTGGCCGGCGACGGCGCCGACACGGTCGGAGCGACCCGATGTAATCAGAGATGCGGTGACAATCGATGCGGCGACGATCAGGGGCTGCGCAATTTGCGTGTCCTTGATGGTGGCTTCATCGCTGAGGGTCCCGTGACGGATCAGGTCAACCTCTGCGGCATCCGAGAGGCGTTCGAGGTGTTCGCGAACACCGTCGACCTCGAGCCACGGAGCCAGAAAACCGGGAGTCTGCGAGCCCTGACCGGGCGCTGCGAGAACAATCATGTATCTAGTGTCCTTTGTGATGGCGATGTGATTGGTTGTCGCATCCCACAAAGAATACCGCGAAAGCCTGTGCGCGCCTATGAACCGCGACGATTGCGGCTGGTTTCGGGCTCCGCAATTGCCCCGACAATCAACGCGGTGTGAACGACCAACGCATCTCGTGGGTTCGACGGATCCCAGCCCAAAATTTCGCTCATGCGCTTCAACCGGTACCGCACCGTGTTGGCGTGGACAAAGAGTTCCTTTGCGGTGAGTTCGAGCGAACGCCCCGAATCAAGGTACGCCCACAGAGTCGTCAACATGTCATCGTTGTAGTCCCGAAGCGGCGTGTACACCCGCTCGATGAGGGTGTTTTTCGCCAGTTTGTCTCCGGCGAGGGCGCGTTCGGGCAGTAAATCGTCGGCATTGACAGGTCGAGGCGCATTGCGCCACGTGTGGGCGACCGCAAAGCCGGCCAAAGCAGCTTTGGCGCTCGAGGCGGCCTCGACCACACTGCTGACGGTCGGACCCAGCACAAGTTTCCCGTCGCCGAAGTAATCGGACAGTTCCTGGGCAATTGCCGTAAACGCGTAGTCCTCGGTGGCGCCCTCGTTCAACTGGCGACCGATCACGACCACAAGCCTGCTGCCCTGCACGCCGATGAGCACATCCGCATTCCGGTGGCGTGCGATGCGGCGAATTGCATCGACGTCAACCCATCGGGTCGACGAACCGACCAGCACGGTCGCCTCGCCGTGTCCGTTCCAGCCCAACGCGGCAATTCGGGAGGGCAGTTCCGATTCGTATTCTCCCGAGAGAATCGAGTCGACGACGAGAGCTTCGAGTCGCGCATCCCACAGCCCCCGGTCCTCGGCTGCTCGTGCGTACACGTCGGCCGCAGAGAACGCCACCTCACGCGAATACCGCAGGATTGCCTCGCGAAGGTCGTGTTCGCTATCCACGAGGTGCTCTTCCACGACCTCGACGGTCACGCGAATCAGTTGCAGGGTCTGCTGAAGGCTGACCGATCGCAACAGTTCGCGGGGAGCGGCACCGAAAACATCGGAAGCGGCCCACGGCAGGGATTCGGGATTTTCGTACCACCGAATAAACGAGGTGATACCCGTCTGTGCCACCATTCCGACAGCGCTGCGTCGGCTGGGGGGCATCGCCGAATACCACGGCAATGTGTCGACCAAACGTCCGGCAACCGCCGTGGACAAATCACCGGACAGCGATTTGAGCCAGGCCAGTGCCTGCTGCTTGGGCATCGACATTGGGTGCCTAGGCGTCGCCGCCGGTGTTACCGGTGGTGCCGGCGTTCACGTTGTTCAGGTCGTAGCGTGCAAATGCTTCGGCCACCACATCCTGCGAAATCTGACCGTTGCGAGCCAGCTGCTGCAGCACGCGGACCACGATCGACTGGGTGTCGATGAGGAAGTGGCGTCGTGCGGCGGCACGGGTGTCGCTGAAGCCGAACCCGTCGCCACCGAGAGTTGCGTAATCGCGGGGGACGAACTGACGAATCTGGTCCACCACACCGTGCATGAAGTCGCTGACCGCGACAACGGGGCCTTCGGTCTGCTGAAGACGCTCAGTGACGTAGGCCACTCGTGCGGGCTCGTGCGGGTGGGTGAAGGTGTAACGGTCCGCTTCGAGTCCGTCGCGGCGCAGTTCGTTCCACGAGGTGACCGACCACACATCTGCGGCGACACCCCACTCGTCGGCGAGGATGCGCTGTGCATCGAAAGCCCACGGCACGGCGACACCACTTGCGAGGATCTGTGCGGGGATTCCCGAGTTCTCGGCCTTACGGGCGACATACATTCCGCGCAGCAGGCCGTCGACGTCCA
>JBEEON010000048.1:0-6440 GCA_041191625.1 Actinomycetota bacterium
TTCCGCACCGGAGACATCGGATCGTTTGATGACGAAGGCTACCTGACGATCACGGGCCGCAAGAAGGAAATCATCGTTACCGCAGGTGGAAAGAACGTTGCACCTCCCGTGCTCGAGGACCCCATTCGCGCCAACCTGTTGGTCGGCCAGTGTGTGGTCGTCGGCGACCGTCGCCCGTTTGTGGGCGCACTGATCACTCTCGACATGGAGATGCTGCCCGTGTGGCTGCACAATGTGGGGCTGGACCCCAACATGTCCGTCGAGGAGGCATCGCAGCACCCGCAGGTGCTCGCCGAAATCCAGACGGCCGTGGACCGCGCGAACAAGCGCGTCTCTCGCGCCGAGTCCATTCGTAAGTTCGTAGTTCTCCCCACCGAATTCACCGAGGCGAGCGGCCACCTGACACCCAAGATGAGCATCAAGCGCGCCGTTATCGTGAACGATTTCAGCGCAGAGATCGATGCACTCTATGGCGACAGCGTGGATTCCGAGGGCCTCGGGGCGTAAGCACCGAAGCTCCGCGCATCGTCGTTAGGAAACCCGGAACCAGGTCGCCTGACGAATCTGGCGCATTGCTTCACGCTTTGTCTCGGGCTCAAGGCCCTCGATGTACAGTTTGCCGTCGAGGTGGTCCGTTTCGTGTTGCAGCGCCTGCGCCAGCAGCCCCTCACCCGATAACTCCACGGCATCGCCGTTGAGGTCAGTTCCCGTCACGCGGGCGAACGGGTACCGCAGGCGCGGGAATGTGAATCCGGGGACGGAAAGGCACCCTTCGTCCACCAGGCGCGGCTCGCCACGCACCTCAACCAACACGGGGTTGAGAACGTAGCCGATTACCCCGTCTACGTTGTAGCTGAAAGCGCGAAGCCCGACACCGATCTGGGTGGCAGCGACACCGGCTCGACCGGGGACGGCGACGGTGTCGAGCAAGTCGCGTACCAGACGGTGAACCGAATCGTCGACCCGGCTGATCAGATCTGTGGCACTGCGCAGAACGGGGTCGCCAAAATAGCGAATTTCGCGAACGGACATTACTTCGACGAAGTCTGGATGCCCTCGACCACGAGTGCGGCGAGCAGGGTGACCGATTCGCGGGTCAGCTTGCTCAGCTTCTCCCAGGTGATCACCGAGCCAGCGGCAATGTGGTCGTCGTAGGGAATGCGGACGACGTCACGGACTCGCGAACGGAAGTGGTTTTCGATCTCGTCCAGTTTCACCAGCACGGTTCCCTGGGTCGCGGTGTTGAGGGCCACGACAGAGTTCTTCACCAACTCGGCATAGCCGTTGGTTTCCAACCAGGTCAGGGTCTCGGATGCGAGGCGGGCCTCGTCAATCGAACCACCCGACACGATGACGAGCGAGTTTGCACGCTGCAGGGTGGGGCGCATGACGGAATGCACAATGCCGGTACCGCAGTCCGTCAACACGATCGAGTAGTAACGCGAGGTGATGTCGGCGACGATGTTGTAGTCAAACTCGTCAAACGCCTCGGACAGCGCGGGGTCGGAATCCGAAGCGAGAACGTCGAGGCGGGTTGCGTCGCGCGAGACGAATTCGGAAAAATCGGTGAACGACGAGATGCTTGGCGCCTTGTTGACGACATCGCGAATGGTGTAGCGGGTTGCGCGAGGTACACGTTCGGCGAGTGTTCCACGGTCGGGGTTGGCGTCGATTGCGACAACACGGTCCTCGCGCATACGAGCCAAAGCCATACCCAACAGCGTGGTGGTCGTGGTCTTGCCCACGCCACCCTTGCGGGTCAGCACGGGGACGAAGCGGGCGCTTCCGGGCAGGGGCACGCCGATGCGGGCCTCGAGGGCCTTACGGGCACGAACCTTGGCGGAATCACCGAGGTTGATGGTGTGGAACGATGCATTCCACACGGCACGACGGAAACCGCCCTCGGGGGCAACACGCTTGTCCTTGATGTCCAACAGGCGCTCATCGGTCAGCAAAGCGGAAGGCTCCGGAGTCGACGACACGCCCTCGTGGCGACGGGAATACATTCCCGAATCCGCGCGGAAAGTCAGCGATGATTCCGTACCGGTGGTCTCGACAGCATCGGCGGTGTTTGCGGTTTCATCCGCCAACTCCACCGTGACATCGTCGAGCTGCTCGGGGGCAGACTGGTCCGCAGGAGCCGACTCCACGACGACGTCGACGGTCGATTCCGACGCGGGTTCGACCGGCTCTGCGGGCACGTTCTTCTTCGTAATTTCAGCCACAGTTGGCCCTCCGATAGTAAATCTGTGAAGTTTCAGTGTAGCGAAATGCGCGAACTACTCAGAAACGGATTCGAGCACCACGAGCAGGTCTCCGGGCTCGACCTGCTGAGTCGTCGGGATGACGACACGCGCAACTCGACCACGGGTCTGCGAGGTAATCGCCGCTTCCATCTTCATGGCCTCGATCGTCGCGACGACGCCGCCGGCTTCGACGACATCCCCCACCGTCACCTGCATGGTGACAACACCGAGGAACGGAGCGCCCACATGCGACGCGTTGGCAGGGTCGGCCTTTTCCGCAAGGCTCGTCTGAACGTCGATGGTCTTGTCACGGATCAGCAACGGACGCATTTGACCGTTCAGCGTCGCCATGACCGTGCGCATGCCCTTGTCGTCGGGTTCGCTGATCGCTTCTAGGGTGATGAACAGCGAGACACCCTTTTGGATTTCGACGACGTGTTCCACACCGACTTTCAACCCATACAGGTAGTCATGGGTGGTGAGAATCGACAGGTCACCATAGATTTCACGCGATGCGTCGAAGTGCTCGGTGGGTTGCGGGAACAGCAAACGGTTCAGTGTCGAACGACGAGTCGCGGAATCCGAGTTCAGCAGTTTCTCGTCCTCGGCATCCAGGGTTTCCTTGACCGGCTTGATGGTGCGACCTTCGAGCACCTTGGTGCGGAAGGGTTCGGGCCAACCACCGGGCAGGTCACCCAGTTCACCCGCCATGAATCCGATTACCGAATCCGGGATGTCGTACTTTCCGGGGTTCGCTTCGAAATCTGCGGGGTCGGCGTTCGCGGCGGCGAGCTGCAGTGCGAGGTCACCCACCACCTTCGACGACGGGGTCACCTTTGTGGGACGTCCCAGAATGCGGTTCGCCTCGGCATACCAGTCTTCGACCTTTTCGAACTGGTCTCCGAGCCCCAAAGCAATGGCCTGCTGGCGCAGGTTCGACAGCTGCCCGCCGGGGATTTCGTGCTTGTACACGCGACCGGTGGGGCCCGGAAGTCCCGACTCGAACGGCTTGTACATGTGGCGCACTGCCTCCCAGTACGGTTCGAGCGAGCTGACGGCGTCGAGCGAAATGTTGGTGTCGCGTGCAGTGTGCGCCAGCGCGGCAACCAACGCCGAGGCGCTGGGCTGACTGGTCGTACCTGCCATGGGTGCGCTGGCGACGTCGACGGCGTCGACTCCTGCTTCGCTCGCTGCGATCAGAGTTGCCAGCTGGCCACCCGCGGTGTCGTGGGTGTGCAGGTGCACGGGCAGGTCGAAGCGTTCCCGCAGCGCCGACACCAGGGTCGACGCGGCTCCGGCGCGCAACAGCCCTGCCATGTCCTTGATTGCGAGGATGTGAGCACCCGACTCGACGATCTTCTCGGCGAGACGCAGGTAGTAATCGAGCGTGTAGATGTCCTCGGCTGGGTTCAGCAGGTCACCGCTGTAGCACAAGGCAACTTCCGCGACAGCTCGGTTGGTTTCCAGTACTGCGTCGATTGCGGGGCGCATCTGGTTGACATCGTTCAACGCGTCAAAGATGCGGAAAATGTCCACGCCGGTCGCGTCGGCTTCACGAATGAAGTTCTGGGTTACCGCAGCGGGGTACGGGGTGTATCCCACGGTGTTACGACCACGGATGAGCGCCTGAATTGCCGTGTTGGGCAGTGCCTCACGCATTTCGGCGAGACGCTCCCAGGGGTCCTCCCCCAGGAATCGCAGCGCGACATCGTAGGTTGCGCCACCCCACGCCTCAACCGAGAGCAGGTTCGGGGTCAACCTGGCGAGGTGAGGCATCACCGCGACGAGATCGCGGGTGCGCACACGGGTCGCCAACAGGCTCTGGTGGGCATCGCGGAACGTGGTGTCCGTTACGGCGAGGGCCTTTTGGGCGCGCAAGTCCGCGGCGAAGCCGACCGGACCCAGTTCGGTGAGGCGCTGCAACGAACCCGCGGGAGCGGGGGCAGACAGGTCGATCGCCGGCAACTTCAACGCGGGATCAATTGTGCCCTCACCACTGCCATTGGGCTGGTTGACCGTCACCTCGGCAAGGTGCGTCAGGATTCGAGTACCGCGGTCCTGCGAGCGCCGAGCGGACACCAGGTGGGGTCGCTCATCAATGAACGAGGTCGAGAGATCACCGTTCACAAAGGCCGGCTCGTCAAGGAGCGCCTGAAGGAACGGAATGTTGGTAGTTACGCCACGAATTCGGAATTCCGCAAGACCGCGCCGGGCACGGGCAACTGCGGTGGTGAAATCGCGGCCACGAGTGGTCATCTTTGCGAGCATTGAGTCGAAGTGAGGCGAAATGCGTGCACCTTGTGCAATGCTTCCACCGTCCAGTCGCACACCGGCGCCACCGGGTGAACGGTACGTCGAGATGCGACCGGTGTCGGGACGGAAACCCTGAGTCGGGTCCTCGGTGGTGATGCGGCACTGCAACGCTGCGCCACGCAACACCAGGGTGTCCTGCGACAGCCCCAGGTCGGCCAGGGTTTCGCCCGCCGCAATGCGCATCTGCGACTGCACGAGGTCCACGTCGGTGACTTCTTCGGTCACCGTGTGCTCCACCTGGATACGGGGGTTCATCTCGATGAACACGTGCTTTCCGGCGCGAGGGCCAGCGGTGTCGAGCAGGAATTCGACGGTTCCCGCGTTCACGTACCCGATCGACTGCGCGAATGCGACGGCGTCACGGTACATGGCCTCGCGGATGTTCTGGTCGAGGTTGGGTGCCGGCGCAATTTCGACGACCTTCTGGTGGCGACGCTGCACGCTGCAGTCGCGCTCAAACAGGTGCATCGTGTTTCCCACGCCGTCGGCGAGGATCTGAACTTCGATGTGGCGGGGGCGAAGCACGGCCTGCTCCACAAACATCCGACCGTCGCCGAACGCGCTCTCGGCCTCACGCATGGCGGCCTCGAGTGCCGCGCGAAGGTCCTCACGCTTCTCCACTCGACGCATACCGCGGCCACCACCACCGGCAACAGCCTTGGCAAAGACGGGGAAACCGATGGTGTCCGCAAAGGCCACCAGTGCGTCCAGATCGGTTGTGGCTTCGGACGATTCCAGCACGGGAACGCCGGCAGCGATTGCGTGTTCCTTTGCGGTGACCTTGTTACCGGCCATCTCGAGCACCGACGAGTTCGGGCCGATGAAGGTGATGCCGTTTTCGGCGGCGGCCTGCGCGAGGTCGGGGTTTTCGCTGAGGAAACCGTAGCCGGGATAAATGGCGTCGGCGCCTGATTCTTTCGCTACGCGAATAATTTCGTCGATGTCGAGGTACGCACGAACGGGGTGACCAATCTGACCAATCTGATAGGCCTCGTCGGCCTTGAATCGGTGTGTTGATTCACGGTCCTCGTACGCAAAAACAGCGACGGTTTTTGCACGGAGTTCGTATGCGGCGCGAAACGCGCGAATCGCAATTTCGCCTCGATTAGCTACAAGAATCTTTGAAAACATTGTCTCCCTTACCCTGGGGTGGCAATAAATGAATATGGTCGGCCGTGGTGTTCCGCCCTTCCAGCCTACTGAAAGGTAGGCTGTCTCTCGTGCAGGTCGTAAGCGTGAGCTCGTTGAAGGGCGGTGTCGGGAAGACAACCGTCACCCTAGGTTTGGCATCAGCCGCGTATGCGCGGGGCCTTCGCACCCTCGTCATCGACATGGATCCGCAGTCTGATGTGTCGGCCGCTCTGGCTTCGCGCTCATCTCACGGGTACAACATCGACACGATTTTGAAGTCCTTGACGGCAAAGAACGTGCGTAACGCGGTCGGCCCGTCGACCTGGACGGCCCCCAGCGACACCCCCGTCGACATCATGATGGGTTCGCAGGGTGTGGCACAGCACGATTCGCCCACGCCAACAAAAAACGATTTGTGGAAACTCGAGGAAGCCCTCGCGTTTATCGAACGCGACTATGACGTGGTTCTGATCGACTGCCCGCCGTCGTTCAACGCGCTGACCCAGACCTCGTGGACAGCATCGGATGCTGTTGTCGTCGTCGCGGAGCCCGGCTTGTTCTCTGTGACCGCCGTTCACCGCACGCTGCTGGCACTCGAGGCCATGCGCACAAAGATGTCCCCCCGACTGCGTACCGCCGGGGTAATCGTGAACCGTTACCGCCCCGATTCGGCGGAGCACCGTTTCCGCCTCGAGGAAATGGAACAACTTTTCGGCGATGCAGTGCTGGAACCCATCATCGAAGAAACGC
>JBEEON010000049.1:0-4180 GCA_041191625.1 Actinomycetota bacterium
TTTTCGGTTTCGGCACTCATACGGCCACTCCCGCCATCATCTGACCCAGCGTCTCGCGGGTCGCAGTTGAATCCACAATTCCGACAATTCGGCCGCGGTACATGACCGCGATGCGGTCGGCCAGTCCAACGACTTCATCCAATTCGGTCGACACAATCACGACGGGCTTGCCGGCATCGCGGGTGCGAATGATTTGTTCGTGAATGAACTCGATCGATCCCACATCCACACCGCGTGTGGGCTGTGAGGCGATGAACAGCGACAGGTCACGCGACAGTTCACGCGCGACGACCACCTTCTGCTGGTTGCCTCCCGAGAGGTTACCTGCGTGGGTGTCGCGGCCGGGGGTGCGAATATCGTATTCGGCGATTAGTTCGTCGGCGATGCGGTCACGATTGGCGAAATCGATGGCGCCGTTTTTCGCAAAAGGAGGACCAAACGATTTATTGAGCATCAGGTTTTCGGCGATGCTGAACTGGCTGACAAGCCCGTCCTTCTTGCGGTCCTCGGGCACATAGCCCACGCCCGCGTCGATGACCTCGCGCACCGAAGATGCGGTGATATCGAGCTCGCCAAGGTGAATAGTTCCCGACGATACCCCGCGCAGGCCGACCAGGGCTTCCGCCAATTCTGTCTGGCCGTTACCCTGCACACCGGCAATCGCCAGGACTTCGCCTCCGTGCACAGTGAAGGTCACATCATCGACGACCTTGTCGTTTCGGTCGCCCACAACGGTGAGGTTCGTCACCGTTAAACCGGCTGAGCCAATCTGTGGCGGATTCTTGGTCACGTGCAGGTCGACGGCGCGGCCGACCATCATCGACGCGAGTTCTTCGGCGGATTCCGTGGGTTTCGCATCGCCCACGACCTTGCCCAGACGGATGACCGTGATGACGTCGGCGACGGCCTGGACTTCGCGCAGCTTGTGCGTGATGAAGACAATCGAGGTGCCGGATTTCGCCAACCCGCGCATGATTTCCATCAGTTCGTCAGTTTCTTGTGGGGTCAGAACCGCGGTGGGTTCGTCCAGCACCAATACCTTGGCGTCGCGAGCGAGCGCCTTGATGATTTCGACACGCTGCTGCGCACCGACAGGCAGGTCCTCAACGACGGCGTCGGGGTCGATGTCGAAACCAAAGCGGTCCGAGATTTCACGCACACGGGCACGAGCGGCATCGAGGTCGAGCATCCCCATCGCGCCGGTGGTTTCGTTGCCCAAAATAACGTTTTCGGCCACAGTGAAAACGGGGATCAGCATGAAGTGCTGGTGGACCATCCCAATACCGGCCGCCATGGCGTCGCCGGGTCCCGAAAATTTTTGTACGACTCCGTCGAGCAGAATCTCGCCCTCGTCGGCGGTGTACAGGCCGTACAACACGTTCATCAACGTGGACTTGCCCGCACCGTTTTCGCCCAACAGGCTGTGGATTTCGCCGGATTCAACCACCAGGTTGATCGAGTCATTGGCGGTCAAAGCGCCAAATCGCTTGGTAATACCGCGAAGTTCAAGCTTCATTGCTGTTCCCTTGATAAAAGAGTGTGGGGCCGCCGAGTTTAGTCGGCGGCCCCGAGTTCCGAAAGGACGGAACTTAGCCGAGCGGGTTGATCGAACCTGCGATGATGCCGTCGGTCAGCTCTGCGAGCTTGGCCTCGATGGCAGCAAGGTCACCCGAGAAGTTGGTGATGGGCGAGAGAGCCGTTCCACCGTTTTCCAGGGTACCCAGGTACGAGTCACCGTTGAATGCGTTTCCGTCGATTGCGATGTCCTTGATGATGTCGAAGACAGCGTTGGTCATGCGCTTCTCAACCGAGGTCAGCATCCATGCTGCGTACTCGGGCGAGGTGAGTGCGATGTCCTTGTCAACACCGATCATGAGGGCGTCAACGCCTGCTTCGGTGATGGCTTCCGAGGTAGCACCGAACTGGTCGCCACCAACGGGGAAGATCACGTCAGCGCCGGCAGCAATCTGGCCAGCTGCGATCGACTTCGAGACTGCGCTGTTGGGGGTGAAGTCACCAATGAAGTCACCCTTGCCTGCTGCGGGGTCCCAACCAACGACGGTCACTTCGGTGCCGTTGTCAGCTGCCCATGCCTGAGCGCCGTAGTAGAAACCGGTCATGAAGTCGGTTACTGCGTCGATCTGCATTCCACCGTAGGTGCCGACAACCTTGGTGGTCGACTGTGCTGCGGCGAGGTAACCAGCGAGGTACGAGGACTGGTTCATTGCGTAGTTGATGGGCTTGAGGTTGGCGTTGCCTTCGCTCCAGCCGTCAACGGTGACGAAGTTAACTTCGGGGTTTGCTGCTGCTGCTACGTTGACAGCGGCAACGAGGTTGAAGCCAACGGCGATGGTGATGTCGCACTCTGCGTCGATCATTGCCTGCAGGTTGGGTGCGAAGTCGTCAGCCGATGCCGACTCTGCGTCCGAGATCTGGACACCGAGCTCGGACTCAGCCTTGGTGAGGCCTTCGTATACCGACTGGTTGAACGACTTGTCGTTCCAGCTGCCTTCGTCAGATACGGCGCAGGCGAGGTAGTCGACCTCGGGAGCTGCGGTTTCGGTGGGTGCGGGTGCTGCTGCGCAGCCAGCCAGGAACAGGGCTGCTGCACTGGACATTGCGAGACCGCTGAGGGCGCGCTTTGTGCTTGTCTTCACTGATTTTCCTCTCAAAGGTGATTGGACGTGGCGGGCGACAACCAAATATCGACCGCGCACACCACTATTACTGCAATCCTACGGTTTAACTTTGGGTGCGAGACGGCAAAAGCCACATATGAGCATCAAACCGTTACACAGCCGAAACTTACGGCACTGAGTTCCGCTTCGAAACGCAATTTTCGAGCTACAGAACGTCCTCGTCGCCGGTCTGGCGAATCGTTTCCACAATGTTTTTGACCCGCTGGGCGTGTGCCGCGGTCGTGACCAACAGCGCGTCCTTGGTATCAACAATGACGATGTCTTTCACACCAATCACCGTGATCAGTCGAGGCGTCTCGGAAACCACCACACCACTGGCCCCCTGATTGAGCACACGGGTGTTCTCGCCCAGCGTCGCCAGCACGTTGGGGTGCCCGCCGTTGTGAAGTCGAGCGAGCGAGGCGAAGTCCCCCACATCGTCCCAGCGGAAGTCTCCGGGGATCACGGCGAGACGACCGTGGTCGGCAGCGGGCTCGGCCACCGAATAGTCGATCGCGACCTTGGCAATCGTCGGCCACAGTCGGCGAACGGTTTCGCCACGAGCATCCGAATCCCAGGCGTCCGCGATCTGGTCAACCACATCCGCCACATCGGGGCGATTCGCACGAAGCTCGTCCAGCAACACGTCGGCGCGCGAGATAAACATTCCCGCATTCCACAGGTGTTCGTCGCCGTCAAAGTATGCGGTCGCAGTGGCGAGGTTGGGCTTTTCGACAAAACGAGTCACCGAGTGGGCGTGCGGGGCGCCGTGAATTCCAGTCAGACGGTCGCCCATCTCGATATAGCCGAAGCCGGTCGACGGTTCCGTCGGTCGAATACCGATCGTGACAATGTAGCCCTCGCGTGCGGTGGCGACGGCCTCGCGCACGGCGGAACGGAAACGTCGTTCGTCGGCAATCACATGGTCGGTGGCAAACGAACCGATGACAGCGTCGGGGTTACGACGCACCAGGATTGCGGCAGCCAAACCGATAGCCGCGGTCGAATCCTTGGGCGAAGGCTCCAAGAAAATGTTGTCATCCACCAGCGCCGGAAGCTCGTGACGCACACCGGTGCTGTGCGCCTCGCCCGTGACGACCACAATATTGGCGGGATTCGCCAGCGGCGTCAGTCGGTCCCACGTGTCCGCGAGCAGGCTCTGCCCGCTTCCCGTGAGGTCATGCAGGAACTTGGGGGCATCGGCGCGAGACAGGGGCCACAGCCGTGAACCGATACCGCCTGCGGGGATAATCGCATAGAAATCGTCGATTTGGTGCGCTGCTGTCATGTCAAACACACTACGCGAAGAGAGTAATGTTGGTATGTATCTGTCACCCAAAGGAGGGTCCTAGTGGCCACGGCGAAGTCACCCGCAGCTCAAAATCGCATTGCGGGCACGTTGTATCGAGGGCATGAGGGAATGTGGTCGTGGGTTCTGCACCGCATTACCGGTATTGCAATTTATTTCTTCCTGCTGGTCCACGTTTTGGACACCGCACTGG
>JBEEON010000050.1:0-14700 GCA_041191625.1 Actinomycetota bacterium
ATCCAGAATGTCGCGGCGAATACGACGATGCCCCCGAGCACATACACCGAGTTCAGTCCTCGCGAGCGGTACCACTTGTCGTCTTCGGACGCGAACATCCCCAGGATCGCCATGAGGATGACGGGAAGGGGGATCAAGACAAAGGAGAGTTCATCAAAGTTCGGGAGTGCGCCGAACGCAGCTGTGACCGAGTCGGTGCTCCAATTGCCGATGAGGGTTGCAGCGAGCAGCGCGGCCAGTCCGCCCGGCAGCACCTGTGTGATCCACGCGAATGTGGGCAGCTCGGGTAGCGTGAGAGACAGAAGTCCTGGCAGGAAGATGATGGCCGCACCGACCCACAAGTGCCAGCCCCAGCCGACCATGTCACCGATCATGATGACCAGTACCGCGTATTTCACCGCGAGTGACACCCACTGCTGGACGATGCCGGGACCGCTGACTTCGGTCGGGTTGACGGCGTCCAGTCGGGCGGTGAATGCGGCGGCGGCGAGCTCTTCGAGGCCGATACGCGCGACGGCGACGGCGGTCACCCAGACGACGATGGTCATCGTGTGATCCGCCAGGGGAACACTCGCACCGGCAAATGCGGGAACACCACTGACGAGGCTGACCGTGGTGAGCGAGGCAATAAACGCAATGAGCGCGATGTCGACGATGCGTTCCCAGACGTCCATTCGGTTACCTGCGGGTTCGCGACGGATTTTGCGGAATGTGGTGGCCAAAATGATGGGGGCAAACCCGAGGATGAACATCGACAGGAGGTACCGCACATCACCCAGTCCGACGATGGGGTGAACAATGACACTCGTGATGGTCAGTGCGATGACACCAATCAGACCCGCGAATGCGTCGACAACACCGAGCACAACGATGGCGATCACCGGCACTACCAGCGCGCTCGCGGCCAAGTTGTCTGCGGAGGGGTCGACGGCCAGCACGCCCATGATCAACGCAGCAATGTAGGGCAGTACAGAGATGCTGCCGAGCATTGCCCGCAGGTAGGAGCCGTCGTTGATGATGCGCGAGAGCACGGGTGAGAATGTGCTTGTTGATTCCGCGAGGTGAGCCCCAAGGTGGTCCACGGCGCGGATAGCCGAGAATTTCCACAGACCTAATCGGTCACCCCACCGGGATTCGTCGTGGGCAAAGTCATCGTGGTCGGCTTCGAGGTTCCCGTAGTCGGCTTCCGCCTCCTCGGATTCCGCGTTGTCGGATTCAGCGGATTTATGGGTTGACCCCGAGCCCGACGAGGAACTCGCCGAAGTATTGCCACGGGCGCTCATCGTTCGCGCGGAGCCCGCCGATGAGCCAGCGGCACCCGCCGCACCTGCTGCCGCTGCGGCGCCCGCAGCACCGGCCACGGCGGACACCAGGGCGACTGAGGCGACAACCGTGGCAACCTGGGCCACCTGGGCATTGACGGTCGCCGTGGTGACGATTGTCGAGGGGTCAATTCCCTGCTCCGCGTAAAACTCGTCATCGTCGGTCAGGCTCGATGCCTCTTCGGCGGGGGTGGGGGGTGTGCTCGAGATGCTTTCGAGGATTTGAGATTCCGTGATCTCGAAATAGATAACTTCGGTCGAGGGTTCACCGGTCACACTGGTGCTGTCCACGGTGATCGAGTGCCAGCCGGGTTCGAGGTTGCCCGGGATTCCGATCGTCGTGCCGATTTCACCGAGAGCATTCACGGATCCGGCGCCCACAACCTGAGGCGTAGACCTGACCGTGATGGTGAAGGGAGCTCCGGGAGCCAAGCCCGAGGATTGGATGACCACGGGTGCGCCCACCACATCGATACCGATGGGGATGTCGAATTCAATGGTCGTGTCGGCAGGGGATTCCGCCGCAGGTTCCGTTGTTTCCGTTGTTTCGGGGGTTTCGGGCGCGATCGGTGTGGGTTCGGGTTGCACCACAATGGTGGCAGTCAACTCTGCGCTGCCCCGTGCGTTGGTGGCCAAAACGGTGAACGGGAAGGTGCCCGTTTCCGTCGGGACGCCGGACAGCGCACCCGTCGTGGGCGACAGCGTGACTCCGGCCGGCAATCGACCACCAGATAGCGCGAATGTGGCCGCCGGCCATGCGGTGGTCGCAATATTGTCGGCGAGCGAATCCCCGACAATCAACGAGGCGACGCTGTACGTCCCGGTGAATTCGGGGGACTGTTCGACGCTGAATTCAAAGACCTCGGTCATCAGACGGTAACCCTCGCCCGATGCGGCAATACTGAACGAGTATTCTCCGAGGCGGGTAGGGGTCCCACTTAGTTCACCCGTTGCCGTGTTGAGGGTCAGCCCGGCGGGCAGCATTCCGGATGCGACCGAATAGGAGGGCACCGGTGTCCCGTGCGCCACAATCGAGTCCGAGTACCGCACGCCACGCAGGATCGAAGCTTCGAGTTCGGAATCGGTCCAACCCGGTGCCTCGGTGAGCGTCAGTTCGAAAGATCCGAGGATGATCTGGCCGAACTCGTTCGCCGCGGTAACCGTGAAATTGAAGACGCCGGTTGCAGCCGGTGTTCCCGTGATTTCTCCGGTGGACTCATTGAGGGTGACACCCTCGGGCAGCGCGCCATCAGAAATCGAATAGGTCGGCAGCGGATACCCGGACGCGGAAACCCCGTCAATAAAAAGTTCAGCACTGTGCGCGTGTGATGCCACCGTGCCGTCGTCGGCAACGGGAGCCTGGCCTACCGTGATCGAGATGGGATCCGAGTCCACGAAACCATCGGCGTTCGCGGCCCGAAGCACGAACGAATAGGTGCCGTTTGCGGTTGCAGCGCCGGTGATCATGCCGGTGACCGAATTCAGGGTGATGCCCGGGGGCAGAGTGCCCGAGCACACCACGAAGCCGTCAACGTCGTCCGAGGTGGATGCCGAACCAGAAAATTCGGTTCCCCGGCCGACACGCACGGGAATTCCATCGATGCTGGTGATGCGCGGTGCCTGCGTGACCGCTATCGACAGGTTGGGTGTTTCCGTGCTGCCCAGTGCGTTGGTGGCCATGATCGAGAAATTTGATGCCCCGCGCACGGTCGGCGTGCCCGTGATGGCACCCGTGGCCGGGTTCAGCGACAGTCCGGTCGGCAACGCCCCATCCACAATGCTGTAGGTCGGGGCGGGGTAACCGCCCGCTTCGACACCGTCAGCCAGGGGGATGTTGGCCGATGCGAGGGGCAACACCGTCAGGTCGATAAAACTGGGGCGTTCGCCGACCGTAATGGTCAGCTCGGGGGAATCGCTCGTCGCGGTCGAGTCGCCGCTCACCGCGGTGGCACGCACCACGAATGTGTAGGTGCCATTCACCGTGGGGGTTCCCGCAATCGTGCCGGATTCGGCATCGAGCACTATTCCGTCGGGAAGGCCGCCGGACAGAACGGAATAGGTAATGCCGCCGGAACCACTCGCGCTGACCCCATCGGAATAGGGCTGACCGTTCTCGGCAATTTCGGTGACGGACTGATCCGACCACGTTGCTGCGGCCTGAGCGACCTCCGAGATGGTCTCCGTCAGGGTCGAAATCTCACCCGCGGCGTAGTACCAGGTGTAGCTGTCGGATTGATTCAATGCCAGGTCGTCGAGGCGCACAAACAGCGCATAGGACCCGTCACCATACAACTGCGTGGCGTTGGTCAGCGGGTCGGCGCGGTAGGCATTGGAAAAGCTGCAACATCCCGCAATTTGGGTGTTTGCGCGCGGGCTCGTCGAATAGAACAGTGCACCCTCGGAACCGGTGGAAATTTTGATCGCGGGTGAGCGTTCCGACGTGCTCGAGCTGGCGACAAATTCTGTGGTGGTCAGGCTTCCGCGTTGTTTAGTCGACGCATCGGAATTGCCAATCCAGTCGTCCCGTGTGCCCACCCAGGTGCGGATGTTGGTGGCCGTCGCCTCGCCAAGGTTGGTGACCGATGTGGTCACCCGGATGAAACCCGAATTGGCTTCCAGCGTGTATCGGTTTGTGACCCGCAGCGGGGCGCCGTTGACCGTCGTGGTACCCGTAGCGGTGATCGAGCCGTAGCCGATCGCACCCGTTCCGCGCGCCTCTGTGGCAACAAATTCGGAATAGTCGAAGGTCACGCCCGAAACAGAGCCCTCGAGGATGGCGCCGTTGAGGTTCCAGTTCGAAGTCCCATCGCCACCCACACCGATAGCTGAATCCAGGGTGTTGTTTCCGATGGTCAGGTTGTACCAGTTGCCGTCAGGGGAGTGATACTGGGGTCCGCGCAGAACGCCCGTGGCCGTTACGGATGCTTCGCCCGCACCGGAACCGATGCGAATCCGGCCATTGTCAAACTGTCGGAAGGTGGGGTTCTCGGGTGCGGCGGCCACGGCGGCGGGGGCGGCGATGATTGCGGGCGCAAAAATTCCACTGAGCGCGAGCACCAGCGCACTGACCAGAATTTTTCGAAGGGGATACACCGTTGTTCCTGAGCGGTTATGAACTCCCAGATTACACCGTCGCGGTAGCGAAGGTTAGGGCGAAAATTCGCTCACTATCGGGGAAGATGATCCTCGATCAGAGAGACGATGGCGGGATCCGAAGGGATCGTCGTGGGTCGGAATCGGTGCACGCTGCCGTCGGGGAGGACAACAAACTTTTCGAAATTCCAGCGGACGTTCCCGGCTGAACCTGACGGGTCGGTGGCTTTGGTGAGTTCGGCATACAGTGGGTGTCGATTTCGGCCGTTGACCTTGATCTTGTCGAACATGGGGAAGGTGACGCCCCACGTGGTTGAACAGTATTCGGCGATGGATTCGGCCTGACCCAGTTCTTGGAAGAACTGGTTGGACGGAAAGCCCAACACGGTGAAACCCCGAGGTCCGTGCAACTTCTGCAGCTCCTCGAGCTCCGCGTACTGCGGGGACAACCCACACCGTGAGGCCACGTTGACGATGAGGAGTACGTTCCCACGGTAGGGCGACAGAGTTGTTGCTTCGCCCTTCAGCGTGGTGACCGGGATGTCGAAAATGTCCGTCATGGTTTCAGATTATGTCCCCGTCAGCTGCGATCCGGTGAAGTGCGCCGAATTTCGGGCACCAAGGCCAGGTCTGCGTCCACCACTCGGCCGGTACGCGCGGTCTGGGCCAGCACGACTCCCACCAGCACGATCGCTGCGCCGACCATCTGGGAGGAGTTCAATGTTTCTCCCAGCAAAATGAACGCGACAAGGAACGCAAACAGTACCTCGCTGGTTGCGAGGACACCTGCTCGGGTGGCCTTCAGGTGCACGATTGCGGTGAGGCTCAACGTGAACGACAAGAACGTTCCCAAGACGATGTTGGACAGCATGGGAAGCCAGACGGGCAGGTGCAGCCCCGCGGGGTCACTGGTCATCGGGATCTGCTGTGCGAACACGGCAGGGTCGACCAGCCACCAGCCACTGAGCGGCGTCCAAAAGATTGAGGCGACGAGCATTGACCAGAATCCGACCGCGAGCGGGTGCAGAGTCGAGGTCTGACGCTCGCCCATGACGTAATAGAACGTCAGGCTGGCGGCTGCGGCCAATGCCCACAGCACACCGACGAGGTCCAGTGACGACGCCCAAATCTCGGCGACAATTGCGAGCCCCACCAACACCATGGCGATGGCGAACCACAATCGGGGTTTCACCTGTTCCTTGAAAAACACGAACGCGATGATGGCTACAGCCAACACGGCGAGGTATTCGATCAACAGTGCGATGCCGACGGGCAGAATCTGAACGGCAAACGCATAGGTGGCCTGCAGCATTCCCACACCGACGATGCCCATCAGGGCCAGCGGCAACCACTGTGCACGAGGAATTCGGAAACCGGAACGGTCCACGAACCACAACGCGACACCCATGAGAATTGCGGTGCCCGTGACCCGGTACTGCGTGATCTGGAAGCCCGTAAAACCGGCGCCGTCCATCAGCAATTTGATGACCACACCGTTTGCACCAAACAGCAATGCCGCAGTCAAACCAATCAGGTACCCGCGGGCGGACGATGCGCCGCTCATTCGCTCAACCACGCGTCGACGAGACCGTGAACAGCGTGCGGTTCAATTGCCGCGAGCTCCTCTGCCGTCAACGGTTCAGCCAAGGCTGCATCCAGGTTGGCGTCCAATTGGGCGACGCTACTGGCGCCCACGAGCGAGCTGGTGACCTCGGGGTGACGCAGGGTCCATGTGACCGCCATCTGAGCCAACGACTGACCACGCTGTTGAGCAATGTCGTTCAAGGCGCGAGCATGGTCAAGGTACGTGTCCGACACGACCGAATCATCCAGCCAGTGCGTGAGTCGAATACGCGAATCGTCCGGAATGCCGTTGAGGTAGCGATCGGTGGCGAGTCCCTGCGCCAACGGTGAATACACAATGCTGCCGACACGGTTTTCGCGCAACACGTCGAGCAACCCGTCCTCAAGCCTGCGGTCAAAGAAGTTGTATCGAGGCTGGTGAATCAGCAACGGCACACCCATGTCCTCCAGGATTGCCAAAGCCTCGGTCGTCTGGGCGGCGTCATAGTTTGACAGGCCTATGTACAGGGCGCGGCCGCTGTCCAGAGCGGTTACCAGCGCACCCATCGTTTCTTCCATGGGGGTGTTGGGGTCGGGGCGGTGGGAATAGAAGATGTCCACATAGTCCAGCCCCAGTCGCTTCAGGCTCTGGTCCAGACTCGCCAAGACGTACTTGCGTGAACCCCATTCACCGTAAGGTCCCGGCCACATGTCGAAACCGGCCTTCGACGAAATAATCATCTCGTCGCGATAGTCCGCGAAGTCCTGACGCAGAATCTCGCCAAAGTTCTTTTCTGCGCTTCCGGGAGGCGGACCATAGTTGTTGGCCAAATCAAAATGTGTGACCCCGCGGTCGAAGGCGCGACGCACGATTGCACGCTGGGTCTCGAAATCCCTGTCATCGCCAAAGTTATTCCACAATCCCAGTGAAACGCGGGGAAGAAGAAGCCCACTGTTGCCGCAACGGACATACGGCATGGACGAATAACGTTCAGAATCGGCGGTGTATGACATACCTCCAGCGTAGTCTCGCGCGTAGTCTGTGTGCATGCTCACTTACACGCTCGCAGGGGGATGCTTCTGGTGCCTCGATGCCGCATATCGGGTATTCCGCGGGGTTCAGTCCGTCGAGTCCGGATACATCGGCGGAAAACGCCCCCGTCCCACGTACGAGCAGATCTGCACGGGTGCCACGGGTCACGCCGAGGCGGTGCGCGTCACATTCGACCCCGAGGTGGTACCCGCCGAAGTGATCCTCGACGCATTCTTTACGATGCACGATCCACGGCAGCTCAATCGCCAGGGCAACGACATCGGAACTCAATACCGTTCCGCAATGTTCCCCACAGGCCCCGAACAAGCCGAACAATTCACAGCGGCACTACACCGTGCCGCAGAAATCTGGGGTGAGGACATCGTCACCACCATGGAATTGGGGCACGAGTTCTATCCGGCGGAGGAATACCACCAAGATTTCTTTGCTCGAAACCCGACACAGGGATATTGTCTGGCAGTTGCTGTCCCCAAGGTGAACAAGGTCAGAGCCGCATTCGCCCCCTACCTCAGGGACTAGTTACTCACAGTCGCAGTTCGGCCTCGATTTTCCACGGAAAACGTACGGGGCGGCGCTCGCCGTAGCCACCCACCGACACTAATCGTGGGTGCCGGGCGTAAGCGGCGCGATGGCTCGGCACCCGCCACCATCGAAAGGACAACGACATGAGCGACACCATTCACCTCACCGGGCTGATTGCCACCACACCTCGACACGTGGTGACCAGCGAAGGCCTTCCCATCACGAGCTTTCGGCTCGCCTCGTCACAGCGACGCTTTGACCGTTCCACCGAAAAGTGGGTCGATGTGGACACCAACTGGTACACCGTCACCGCGTTCCGACAGTTGGCTGTCAACTCGCACGTTTCGCTGAACAAGGGCGACCGCATCACTGTGGCCGGCAGGCTGCGAATCCGAGACTGGCAGACCGACGATCGCACGGGAACGACAGTCGAAATCGAAGCCGAAACGGTCGGCCACGACCTGTTCTGGGGGACCTCGGCGTATTCGCGAACCAATCCAGGTCCCGTCGACCCCGCTCTGGAGTCGGTGCCCGAACCACCCGCGGGTACTATCGAATAAGACACGAACCGAGGGGAGCTGTCGATGTCATACACGCGATGGGGAATCTCGTTCGTGGTAGCCGGCGCACTGGCCCTGACGGGCTGTGCGAGTGCACCGGTCACCCCCGAGGCCACGCCGTCGGCGACATCGACAGTTCTTCCCGAAATTCCGCCCGAGTTTGATCCCGAGGGCACTGCGGCGATCAATAAGCCCTACTTTGACTGGGTATTGCTGAAGTACTTGCAGGGGTCACCCAAATACAACGACCAGTCCATGGTTGCGGCTCTGGTCGATGCCGGATTCACGAAAACAGACATCGAAATAACCCCCAGCACAACGGGAACCAGTCAGCCCGCCGATTCCATCATCGTGTCGGTGAAAATAGGGGACAACTGCCTGATCGGTCAACGAATGCACGACAACTCGTATTCGTCGAGTTTGGAAAAGGTGCTCAGCTCGGGCACGTGTCTGGTCGGTGAAACTCAGCCGATAAACTAGCCCCATGGCGGAGTTTATTTACACGATGGTTCGCGCCCGCAAAACTGTGGGTGACAAGCTGATTCTCGACGACGTGACGATGTCGTTTTTCCCTGGCGCAAAGATCGGTATGGTCGGCCCCAACGGTGCCGGTAAGTCCACGATCCTGAAGATCATGGCAGGCCTCGACACCCCGTCGAACGGTGACGCCATGCTGAGCCCCGGGTACTCCGTCGGCATCCTCATGCAGGAACCAAAGCTCGACGAATCAAAGACCGTACTGGAAAACGTTCAGGACGGCGTTCGCGAAATGGTGGACAAGGTCCAGCGTTTCAACGAAATCTCGGCGCTCATGGCCGAACCCGACGCCGATTTTGACGCACTCCTCGCCGAAATGGGCGAACTTCAGGAACAGATCGACCACGCCGATGCATGGGATCTGGACTCACAGCTGGAACAGGCGATGGACGCACTGCGTTGCCCGCCGTCGGATGCCAGCATCGAACACCTTTCGGGTGGTGAAAAGCGCCGCGTCGCACTGTGCAAGCTGCTGTTGGAGAAGCCCGACCTGCTGCTTCTCGACGAACCGACTAACCACCTCGACGCCGAAAGCGTGCTGTGGTTGGAGCAGCACCTGGCCAAGTACCCCGGTGCTGTTATCGCCATCACCCACGACCGTTACTTCCTCGACCACGTCGCACAGTGGATTGCCGAAGTCGACCGTGGCCGCCTGTACCCCTACGAGGGCAACTACTCGACCTATCTGGAAAAGAAGGCCGAGCGTCTCGAAATCGCAGGCAAAAAGGACCAGAAGCTCGCAAAGCGCCTCGCCGAGGAACTCGAATGGGTTCGATCCAACGCAAAGGGTCGTCAGGCAAAGTCCAAGGCTCGTCTCGCTCGTTACGAGGAAATGGCGGCCGAAGCGGAACGCACACGCAAGCTCGACTTCGAAGAAATTCAGATTCCGCCGGGACCCCGTCTGGGTCAGGTCGTACTCGAGGTCAACAAACTGACCAAGGGCTTTGGGGACCGCGTCCTCATCAAGGACCTCTCGTTCTCGTTGCCTCGCAACGGAATCGTCGGAATCATCGGCCCCAACGGTGTGGGAAAGTCGACCCTGTTCAAGACCATCGTGGGCCTCGAGCCCGTCGATGCGGGCACGGTAAAGATCGGTGAAACCGTCAAACTCTCCTACGTTGACCAGGGACGTGCTGGAATTGACCCCGCAAAGAACGTCTGGGAGGTTGTGTCCGATGGGCTCGACTTCATCCAGGTCGGCAACGTCGAAATCCCGTCGCGCGCCTATGTGTCCAGCTTCGGTTTCAAGGGGCCTGACCAGCAGAAGAAGTCGGGTGTTCTCTCGGGTGGTGAGCGTAACCGCCTCAACCTGGCTCTGACTCTGAAGCAGGGTGGAAACCTGTTGCTCCTTGACGAACCCACCAACGACCTCGACGTAGAGACACTGTCGTCGCTGGAAAACGCGCTCTTGGACTTCCCCGGTTGTGCCGTGGTCATCACCCACGACCGCTGGTTCCTGGACCGCATCGCCACACACATCCTCGCGTACGAGGGTGACGACGAGGACCCCTCGAAGTGGTACTGGTTCGAGGGCAACTTCGAGTCGTACGAGGCCAACAAGGTCACGCGTTTGGGTGCAGATGCTGCAAAGCCCCACCGCTCGACCTACCGCAAACTCACCCGCGACTAGGTCATGCCTCAGTCCGTCACATTTGCGGGAACCCCGGAACTGCGCGACCTCGACACGTTTGTGTCGCGGTCTGCGGTTGTGGCCAACAACGCGGTTCGCCTCGTCGCGGATGCTGGTGTGCTTGCTGCGTTCGTGCTTATTCTGGGCCCACGCGGCTTCAACGATGAAACCCCGACCGTATTGGGCATGCGCGCCTTCCGTCTCACCGCAGACGCCCAGTTCGACATCGTTGTTCCCATCGATTCGCTGCGCGATCGACTCGCAGCGGTCGTCGACACCGAGGGGGAGGCACACTTCGAGCTTCCGCACGAGGTTCCCTCGTTGCAATGGCAGGTCTCGTTGCCCCCGCGTGACGGATGGAGCCCCGCACAGTCGGTGGCGGATGCCGACCTGGTCCGGGTGTCGTCGGACGGAGTGGCAGAGATCAAGAAACTGATTCCCGCCGATGCCGAAGAATATTTTGTGCGCCGCGTCCGTAGCGCAGTGTGGGGCGCCAGCATCAGCACCGAAGTGGCTATGCCCGCCGGTGTCGCCTTCGCGGCAACCTCATTGGGGTTCTTGGGAGACGGTGAAGCTCAGGTGTCGCTGCGTGGTCCGTGGACCCGACTTGTGACCTCGCGCGGCAACGTTGTCGCAAAGTCGTACACCTTCGACTGACGCTACAGAAGGCTGGGGCGGTCGCCTCGGTCGTCGTCACCGGTGTTGAGCATCGCGGTCGCGGCTCGGTCGAAATAATCCAGCATCGTCGCGTGGTCGAGTGGGCTGAGTCCCAGCGTGCCCAGAGCAGTGGTCATGTGGTGCAGCCATCGTTCCCGTGCATCGGGTGTGACGGCAAAGGGGGAGTGCCGCATTCTCAGCCGGGGATGTCCACGGTTTTCGCTGTACGTTCCCGGACCGCCCCAATATTGCTCGAGGAATGCGGTGAGTCGCCAGATGGCTCCATCGAGTTCGTCGTCGGGGTACATCGGACGCAGTACGGGGTCGCCGGAAACTCCGTCATAAAACGCCGTGACGAGTTTCACGAAGGTGTCGTGCCCGCCAATCCGTTCGTACAGGTTGTCGTCGATCATTCGCCGGGTGAGCCCGTGTCCACGTGAGCGGTGCGCACGAGCGAATCGAGTCCATCGAACACGACTCGGTTCAATGCGGGGAGCACGATGCCCTTCTCGTCGAGCGTTGCCTTGAGTCGCTTCCTCAGTTCGCGTGCGACATCCCACTGTTCACTCGAGCGGACCTTGAGTACGAGGCGCATGACGACGGCTTCGGCGGAAATCGATTCGATACCCCAAATTTCGGGGTCTTCGAGGATCTTGCGGCGCCATTCGGGGTCATCGGCGAGTTCCTGGGCGACAGCGAGCAGTGTTTCTTCGATGGCGTTGACGTCAGAGGCATAGGGGGCGGGGAGGTCAATGACGACGCGAGCCCAGCCTTGGGACATGTTTCCGACCCGCAGAATTTCGCCGTTGCGGACAAACCAGAGAGTGCCGTTCACATCACGAACCTTGGTGACACGGATGGCGACTTCTTCGACAACTCCGGTGGCGCTGCCGAGGTCGACCACGTCGCCGACGCCCAGCTGATCCTCGAAAACCATGAAGAGGCCATTGAGGATGTCCTTGATGACGTTCTGTGCACCAAAGCCCAGTGCGGCACCGATGATTCCCGCGGATGCGATGAGCCCCGTGACCTCAAATCCGAGCTCACCGAGCAGCAGCATGCTGGTCACAATCACGATCACCCAGGTGACGAGGTTGTTGAGCACTGTGCCCATGGTCCGGGTGCGTTGCACCAGTCGAACGGCGATCAACGGTGACGAGTTCAGTTCGACCGTCTGGTCCACGTTTTGCGACTTCTTTACCCCGTGAACCACCCCGTGTACGACGCGGCGGATGGTGAACGACAACGCCCACCGGACTACCGCGGCTACTACCAACAACAACACGATTCGAAACAGGGTGGGGTTCGACTCGTACATCGCGGTGAACCAGTCGGCGACGGGGTTTGATTCTGCTGCGAGGATCATGCGCTGGCCTTTCGATCGTGCTGTTGTGCGGCGAGGGCTCGTTGTACTCCGGCGACATTTTCGATGATCATGCGTCGCAGTGCGGCCGGAGCTTCCGCGTTGTTGTGCAACCACGCGGTGCTGGCATCAACCAGTTCCTGGTTCGCGAGTGCCGCGGGGTAGAGCCCCTGAATCAGGTAGGACGCGATCTGGTAGGTGCGCGAGTCCCAAATTGTGGTGAGCATTGCGAAATAGTCGTCCACAATGTCGGCCAAAATTTGGGGTTCGTTGACGTGACCGAACCCCAGAGCGGTGTGGTTGACGATGGCGTTGGGTGCGTCATCGTTGTGAGTCAGTTCGTCAAAAATCGCGCGTTTGGCCGCTGCGTTCGGCATGGTCGCACGCACGCGTGCGGCGGTTTGGTTGCCGTTCGCCGTGGTGTCAGCCGCGTGGGCGGCCGCGATTTCGGTTTCGTCTGCGACACCGGCCAGCACCATGCCCTCAAGCAGGTCCCATGACAGGTCGGTGTCGATGGTGAGCCCCGAGAGGGTCTTGGTTCCGTCGCGCAGCTCGCGCAATAGCGAACCGTGCAACGGGGTGTACGCCATTTGTGCAAAGGCGCGCACAAACTGGAACTGTGCATCCGAGGCTGCGTCGGCGGTGGATGCCAGCGACCACAGCGCGTCGGCGGTGGATTCGAGCAGCGCGGGACGCTGGTCGGGGTCGGCGTACATGCGCACGGTGGTCGACAGTTGTGCGAGGAGGGTACGTATTGTGGTCGATTCGGTTTCGGGTGCGATGTTGTCGATCACCAGAGTGATGTAGTCACGTGCCGACATTTCGGCGTCCCGAGTCGCATCCCAGGCGCTGCCCCAGACGAGCGATCGGGCCAGTGGGTCGGCGATTGTGGACAATTCGGCGATGGCGGTCCGCAACGACACCTCATCCAGGCGGATTTTGGCGTAGGCCAGGTCATCGTCGTTGATCAGAATCAGGTCGCCACGGTGAAGGCCGACCAGCTCGGGTACTTCGGTGCTTTCGCCCTCGACGTCTAATTCGACGCGGTGTACACGAACCACAGACCCTTCCTCGCGACGGTAAATGCCAATCGCTAGGCGGTGCGGACGAATCGTGGGGTAGTCGGGGTGTGCGCTCTGCAGTACCGCGAAACCGGTGATAATTCCGTCGGCATCACAGGTCATGTCGGGGCGCAGGGTGTTGACCCCCGAAGTTTCCAACCACTGCGTCGTCCACGTCGACAGGTCACGGCCACTGGCGGCCTCGAGTTCGACCATCAGGTCAGCCAGTTCCGTGTTGCCCCACGCATGCTTGCGGAAATACGCCGAAACTCCGGCAAAGAATGCTTCGCGACCCACCCACGCGAACAACTGCTTGAGTACCGAGCCGCCCTTTGCATAGGTGATTCCGTCGAAGTTGACCTGAACGTCTTCGAGATCGGTGATCGACGCCATGATCGGGTGTGTCGACGGCAGCTGGTCCTGACGGTACGCCCAACTCTTTTCCATCGCCTGGAACGTGGTCCACGCCTCGGTCCATTCGGTGGCTTCGGCGGTCGCGATAGTCGACGCCCATTCGGCGAATGACTCGTTGAGCCACAGGTCGTTCCACCACTTCATGGTCACAAGGTCACCAAACCACATGTGTGCCAGTTCGTGCAGGATCGTGACGACGCGGCGTTCACGAATCGCGTCGGTCACCTTGGAGCGGAACACATACACCTCGGTGAAGGTGACGGCGCCCGCGTTTTCCATTGCGCCCGCATTGAATTCGGGCACAAAAAGCTGGTCGTACTTCTCGAAGGGGTACGGAACCCCGAATGCGTTCTCGAAATAGTCGAAGCCCTTGCGGGTGATGTCGAAAATGTAGTCCGCATCCAGGTGCTCGGCGAGGGACTCGCGCACGTAAATTCCCAGCGGAATACTGCGACCGTCGACGCTCGTCAGCTCCGAGTGAACCGAGACGTACGGACCAGCAATCAGTGCGGTGATGTACGACGAGATGCGCGGAGTCGCCGCAAATTCGTGTACGGCGACATCGCCGTGGCGAACAGGAGCGGGAGAGGGTGAGTTGCTGATGACTGCCCATTCGGCGGGTGCAGTCACCGTGAACTGGAAGGTGGCTTTGAGGTCAGGCTGTTCGAAGACGGCAAAGACGCGCCTCGAATCGGGTACCTCGAACTGGGAATACAGGTACACCTTGTCGTCGACGGGGTCCACGAACCGGTGCAGACCCTCACCGGTGTTGGTGTACATCATGTCGGCATCAACGACGACAACGTTGTGTGCGGAAAGGTCGCTCAGGGTAATACGGGTGCCGTCGGCAGCCGACACCGGCACATTCTCGCCGTTCAGGGTGATCGAATGAACGGTGTGTGTGATGGCGTCGAGGAAAGTGTT
>JBEEON010000051.1:0-41473 GCA_041191625.1 Actinomycetota bacterium
CCAGCGATGATCTTTTCAGCTGCTTCAACGTCGTTGGCGTTGAGGTCAACCTGCTTCATCTCGGCGATGGAACGGAGCTGTGCACGAGTGAGCTGTGCAACCTTTACCGTGTGAGGAGTCGACGAACCCTTTGCGACGCCCGCAGCCTTCTTAATGAGCTCCGATGCCGGCGGGGTCTTGAGGATGAACGTGAACGAACGGTCTTCGTAAACGGTGATTTCAACGGGGATGATGTTTCCACGCTTGTCTGCAGTGGCGTCGTTGTACGCCTTGCAGAACTCCATGATGTTTACGCCGTGCTGACCAAGAGCCGGACCAATGGGGGGAGCAGGGTTAGCTGCGCCCGCGCTGATCTGGAGCTTGATGAGGCCGGTGACCTTCTTCTTTGCTGCCATTATTTTTCCTTACTGTCGAGCATGACGTTCGTCATGCGCTCCCGCATCTCCGGCGGTTCCGGGATGCGGTGGTCTGTGAATTACTGCTTCTCTACCTGGTTGAACTGGAATTCGACTGCAGTGTCGCGGCCAAAGACGTTGATGAAGATAGAGAGCTTGCCCGCCTCGGGGTGGATTTCCGAGATGGTTCCCTGGAGGCCAGCGAATGCGCCTTCCTTGATGCCGACGGTCTCGCCGATTTCGAAATCGGTGGTGACCTGCACGTCGCGCGACTTGGGCTTGAAGCCACCAGCCGAACGTGCACCCTCGACGTCTGCGGTCGACTTCAGCATTTCAAATGCCTCGGTGAAACGCAGGGGGATGGGGTTGTGTGCGTTGCCGACGAAGCCGGTCACACCGGGGGTGTGACGGACGGTCGACCACGAGTCTTCGTTGAGGAACATGCGAACGAGCACGTACGAGGGAACGCGAACGCGGGTGACGAGCTTGCGCTGTCCGTTCTTGATTTCGACGACGTCCTCCATGGGGACCTCGACCTCAAAGATCGAGTCCTGCATGTTCATGGCCAGAACGCGGTTCTCGATGTTCTGCTTTACACGCTTTTCGTAGCCGGCGTACGAGTGGATGACGTACCACTTGCCGGGCTTCGCACGCAGTTCGGCGCGGAAGTCAGCGAAGGGGTCATCGCCCTCTGCTGCGGCCTCGTCGGTGGTTGCGGCAACCGAAGCGTCGGCTTCGTCAGCCGAGTCGATGTCGAGTGCGTCGTCAACGAGAGCATCGGCCTCGTCATCCTCGGCAGCGTCCAATGCGTCGAGTGCCTCGTCGAGGTTCACCTCGGCGTCATCGACAACGTGCACGGCAGCCTCTTCGGCCGACTCGGTCGACAGGTCTGCGTCCTCGAGGTCGATGTCGGGGGTGTTGTTCTCGGTCACGATATGTCCTCTAATTCCTTAGTTTCCCCAGCTGAACGTGCCATCACCGAAAACAAAGCCGGTGAGGAGTCCAATCACGAAGTCGAGACCCGACACGAGCGCCATCATGATGATCACAAAGATCAGCACAACGGTCGTGTAGTTCACGAGTTCGCGGCGGGTGGGGGTGACCACCTTGCGGAGTTCGGCAACAACTTCGCGAACAAACAGCGACAGGCGCGAAAAAATTCCGCGCTTCTCTTCGCGGCCTTGCTTCGCGTGTGCGACGACGTCCTCGTGGGATTCAGTCATTGCTGTGCCTTCCGGTTGGGTGGTTGTGAAACCGATTCCTCGGTTTCGCAGGGCGGACAGGACTCGAACCTGCAACCTGCGGTTTTGGAGACCGCTGCTCTACCAATTGAGCCACCGCCCTCTGTACGAACCATCTTTTGCTTTGCGGGCATAGCAAATTATGGCGATTTCGCACCGTGTTCAAGTCTAAACGCTGGGTGCGGAAATTCCAAAGCGAGCAAGTCGGCGGAATGTAGGCTAGACGCGTGACTGAACCTCGTACCCGTGTTTCGCGCCGCATCGGCGCCATCGCCGAATCCGCAACCCTCAAGGTCGACGCCAAGGCCAAGGCCCTCAAAGCCGCAGGACGCCCCATCATTTCGTATGGCGCAGGCGAACCCGACTTCCCCACCCCGGCCCACGTGGTCGATGCAGCCGTCGAGGCCGCACGTGACCCCAAGAACCACCGGTACACCCCCGCAGCGGGACTTCCCGAACTGCGTCAGGCCATCGCCGACAAGACCGCCCGCGACTCGGGTTGGGCTTGCGATGCCAGCCAGGTGATCGTCACCAACGGTGGCAAGCAGGCCGTGTACCAGGCCTTCCAGACCCTGGTCGACGACGGCGACGAGGTGCTCGTCCCCGCACCGTATTGGACCACCTACCCCGAAGCCATTGCCCTCGCCGGCGGTGTCATGGTCGATGTGTTTGCCGGAGCCGAAACGGGCTACCGAGTGACCGTCGAACAGCTCGAGGCTGCGCGCACGCCGCGCACCAAAATTCTGTTGTTCGTGTCCCCGTCGAACCCCACCGGTTCGGTGTACACCGTGGAACAGACTCGTGCGATCGGCGAATGGGCTCTCGAGCACGGCATCTGGGTGATCTCGGACGAGATTTATCAGAACCTGAACTATGACGGCGACCGTTCACCGTCAATCACCGAAATCGTTCCCGAACTGACGAACCAGACTGTGCTCGTCAACGGTGTCGCCAAAACTTTCGCCATGACGGGTTGGCGTGTGGGCTGGATGGTCGGCCCGAAGGACATCATCGCCGCCGCCAGCAACCTGCAGTCGCACCTGTCGAGCAATGTGTCCAACGTCTCGCAGCGTGCCGCGATTGCCGCACTCACTGGCGACCAGAGCGTGGTCGACGACATGAAGGTCGCCTATGCTCGCCGCCGCAGCCTGATGCTGCACGAGTTATCGCAGATCCCCGGATTTGTCGTGCCCGAGCCCGGTGGCGCGTTCTATGTGTATGCCGACGTGACCGGCCTGTTGGGCCGTGAATGGGGCGGAACGATGATTACGTCGTCCCTGGAATTGGCGGACTACATCCTCGAGAACGCCGATGTCGCGGTCGTTCCCGGTGAAGCTTTCGGCCCCAGCGGATACCTGCGTTTCTCGTACGCTCTCGGCGACGACGAACTTCGCGAAGGTATCCAGCGACTGCAGAAACTGTTCGCCGCCTAAGCCCGATGTGGTGATGCGGCGGCCTGTCGCTGGGTTGCGTCGTGCCGAGAAGTTCCGTGCCGTGCCGTCGTGCGCGGTTTCAGCGGCTGGCGCGGTTAGCGCAGGTACGTCGGTTCGGCGACGAGGTTCACGCCGAACGTTTGCTGTACCCGCAGTTCAATAAACCGGGCCAGCTCCATGACCTGTTCGGCGGTAGCACCCCCACGGTTCACGATGGCGAGGGTGTGCTTCGATGACACAGCCGCGCTGCTGCCCGCAAGGCTGAAACCGCGGCTGATGCCCGAATTTTCGATCAACCAGGCGGCCGACAGTTTGACCATCGGGGTTCCGTCGACGCCGGTCCCCGCATCGTATCGAGGCGCGGACTGCGGCAAATCGCGGGCAAATTCGGTGCGCACGACCGGGTTCATGAAGAACGAGCCTGCGCTGTGCGAATCGACGTCATCGGCGGCAAAGACCATGCTTTTCGCTGAGCGCACCCGCAGCACGGCGTCGCGAACAGCGGCGAGCGCCGCCGTCTGACCCAGTTCCACGCCCAGCGCTTCGGCCAGTTGTGTGTAGCGGATCGGCTGGGATTCATCCGAGGCGTGGAGCCGCAGTCGCACCGACAGCACCGCTCCGCGGAGTTCACCCGATTTGATGCGGCTGTGCCGATATCCGAGTTCCAGTTGCGCTGCGGTGATGCGTTCGATTTCGCCGGTGGATTCGTGGATGAATTCGAGGGAGTCCAGCACGTCGGCAAGTTCGGCACCATAGGCGCCGATGTTTTGGATGGGAGCCGCACCGACCGTGCCGGGGATGCCGCTGAGCGCCTCGATTCCGGCGAACCCGGCCGACACACAGTGTGCGACGAGTGCGTCCCAGTTTTCGCCCGCCTCGGCGTCGACGAGGACGGTGCCCGCCTCGGGGTGCTCGGTGATTCCCCGAGTGGCGACCCTGATCACGGGGTAGTCGAGGCCCTCATCGGCGACAACAATATTTGAGCCGCCGCCCAGAATGAACCACTCGTCATCACGGAGGGTGATGTCGCGGAATGCGGTGACAAACTCGTCGCGTGTGGTCACGGTGACGAGTTGGCTCGCGGGCCCGCCCACCCCCAGGGTGGTGAGTTCAGAAAAGGTGGTGGGGTTCACGGGGTGTGGCGTTCGCCTAGTCGAAGACGACCTGGACTTGCGCCTTGCCCAGGACGGTTTCGTCGTTGTAGGTGACGGTCAAGTCGATTCGCGCGGCATCGTCCAGCAACGCACCCACCTTTGCGACAACGGTTACCCGTGCGCCGGTCACCGGGTCGACCACCACGGGGCGGGTGAACTTGACTCCGTAGTCGACGACGCGGCCACGGCTTCCCAGCCAGTCCATGACCGGCTGAACGGCGAACCCCATGGTGAGCATGCCGTGGGCAAGTACGCCGGGCAGGCCGACCTGTTCGGCGACATCGTCACGGTAGTGGATGGGGTTGAAGTCACCCGAGGCGCCGGCGTATCGCACCAGCGAACCGCGGTCAAGGTCAAAAGTTCGTTCGGCGATCACGTCACCGACGGTGATTCCGTTCAACATCAGGCACCCTCTCCTCGGACGATCAGCGTGGACACGGCGGTGACGACGAGGTCGCCGTGGGCATCCACCATTTCGCTTTCCGATGTGACCATCGAGAACGGCCCCATGTCACGGACGGTGCGCACCGTGAGGGTGGCGGTCAGTTCGTCGCCCGCGACCACGGGGCGCGTGTACGTAAATTTCTGGTCGCCGTGTACGACGCGCGAAAAATCGATGTTGGCGTCGGGTTCGGCCAACAGCTGTGCGAGCGTGGCTTCCTGGATGACGACGGGGAACGTGGCGGGAGCCACCACATCCGCGTACCCGGCAGCCTGGGCGGCCTCGACATCGAAGTGGATCGGGTTCGAGGCAAACACCGCGCGAGCGAACTCGCGCACCTTTTCGCGACCAACCAGGTAGGGGGCGACCGGCGGAAATTCGCGGCCGACGAGTGCAGGGTTCACGGACATGCGCCCAGTCTACAAAGCGCGCCGGATGGCGGGAGGGTTACAGCGACGAGTCGATGCAGACGCGTGCGGCGACCTGCGGTTTGAACCATCCACCGAAACCGGTGTGGTCGGGGTGGACCTGGTATGCGGCGAGCGCCGCCTCGTCGTCGTGGACGGACACCAAACCGAGGTCCCAGTTGCCGTCGGTGGATTGCACATCGACGAGCGCCGAGATGGAGACGACTCCGGGGATGTTCGACATCGCGTCGATGCGGCGTGCGCTCTCGGCAATGAATTCGGTGCGCGCGGCCTCGTCCATGTCGACGAGCTTCCAGAGGACGGTGTGCTGGATCATGCGGTTCCTTCGGCGGTGATGAGGGCCTCGCGCAGTGCGGGCTCGGTGGTGCGCCAACGGGAATGAAGTTCACCGTTGATGCGGAGGACGGGGACGTCGTTGGTGAATTGTTCCCGCAGCTGCGCGTCGGAATCGACGTCGATTTCGACCAGCACGGCGTTGGGGAATTCGGGCAGCACCGCGGCGAGCACCGAGCGGACGTCGTCACAGAGGTGACAACCCGGGCGGTCGATGAGTTCCACGGTGACAGGTGACATGCGTCAAGCCTATGCTGGAGCGCATGACCCCTGCTGGCGAGCACACACCGGCCATCGCCTTTTTCGATGTCGACAACACGATTGTGGACGGTTCGACCATGTTCCAACTGGCCCGCACGGCATGGTCCGAGGGGTTCATCGGCGTCGTCGACGTGGCACGGTTTGCCTGGCATCAGCTGACGTTTAGGACTGTGGGCGAAACCGGCGCACAGATGCGCACCGCTCGGGGTCGCGGCCTGAAACTGATCGAGGGCAAGCCTTCCGAGGCGATCCGCCAGATCGCGAAGGACGCCTACCGTCTGCACATTTCGCGGAACCTGATCGGGCCGAGCGTGGACCGCGCCCGTAGGCATCTCGCCCACGGCGACAGTGTCTGGTTGGTCACCGCGAGCCCCCAATATTTGGGACACATTATTGCCACCGACTTGGGGTTGACCGGTGCACTGGGAACACTGGTCGAGGAACACGACGGTGTCGCCACAGGTCGCCTGCTGGGCGAACCCCTGCACGGACCGTTGAAGGTGGACGCCATTCGACGGGTCGCGCGTGAACACGGCGTCGAGTTGGCCGACTGTTGGGCGTACTCTGATTCCATCAACGATGTACCCATGCTCACCGCGGTGGGACACCCGGTGGCCGTGAACCCCGACGCCGCTCTGCGGGCCTATGCCCGACTGCACGGTTGGGAAATTTTGGGGAAACGCAAAAAGCGCTAGGCGAACCTAGCGCTTTGCGGTCTTGCGACTCTACTTCTTGTTACGACGCTGGTGGCGAGTCTTACGAAGCAACTTGCGGTGCTTCTTCTTGGCCATACGCTTGCGACGCTTCTTGATGACGGAACCCATAGGACACCTTCATTTGAGCCGGCACGAAGCCGGCGAACTGACATGTAGGGGAAAGTCTAGCCCAATTTTGGCGGCGACTTTGTCGCTTAGCGGCGTTGGGTGAATCGTTCGGCGAATTCGCCGGTCTTTTCCGTGACCGCACTGGTGGCATCGAGCACGACTGTTCGCGCCAATTTGGTGATTCCCAGAGCTTCGTGCGTGACATCGGCCAGGAATCGTCCTACCTGTCGGCCGATGCCCGAATAGTCGGCCTCGGGCAGATAGGAGGCGGTCGACGCCGGTGCTTCGGGCTTGTCCACCGACACGGCTTCTGCTGGGGCGGGGGCGGTGTTCATGCCGCTGATCCAGCCCTCGACGGTCGCCAGGGGTTCCGGGTTCAGTCGGTAATAGCGGTGTTGACCTTCTTCGCGAACGGCAACGAGCCCCGCCTCGCGCAACACCTTGAGGTGCTTCGAGGCGGTGGGCTGCGTTGATCCCACAGCGCCCACGATGTCGCCGACCGACATGTCCGCGGGTGCCGCATTGCGCAGGGTCACGAGGATGTCGCGACGGATCTGTTCGGCCAGGACGTCAAAAATGTCTTCCATAGAAAACAGGGTATCCCCTGGGGGATACCCTGTTCGCGTCTGTGCGCCGTGTTTGCGCGTGCCGTTACGGCGTGGTGGTGTCGGTGGTGGTTCCGTCGGTACCGGTCGTCACTGCGGTGCAGCTGCTGCCGTCGGCCATCGCCATGTCGTTGCCATTGGCGTCGTGGGTGTGACCGTCGCCAGCGTGGCACAGGTCGTTGGGGTCGGCGGTCATGCCGGTGTGGCCCTGAGCGTCTGCCATGCCTTCGCCCTGAGGGCCGTGGCCACCACGGCCACCTTCGCCGCGTTCGCCCTGGAACCCGCCGTCGCCATCACCGTCAAATCCCTCGACGTGGGCGATGCCGAATTCTGCGGGCTGGGGGCCAACGAACTTTGCGGCGGATGCACCGGCACCAAAGGTCAGGCCCAGCAGCAGGACCGATCCCGCGGCGATACCGACGGGCATCAGCCAGTTGCGCTTCGCCTTTGAGGTTGCGGCGATGCCACTGGGGGTTTCTGCTGCGGTGGACTGGGTTGCGGACTCGTCGTTCTGCGAGTTGAGGGGTTCGGCATTCTCGTCGCCGAAGCTGTCAATCTTCTTTGCCATGATGGTCACCTTTCGGGTGGTCTGTGGTTGATGTCTACAGATTTCCGTCGGACACTGTGAACTTCCTGTGAACCAGCCCTGCTGATGATTAGCGTTTCGCGGCGTTCTCCGCGGCGATTTCCGCGGCTCGCGCCAAGGCAGCCCGCGCGGCCGCCTCGTACACATCAGCCAACTGGGCCGCATCCAACACGGCGATCGCGCGTTCCGTGGTGCCCTTGGGGCTGGTCACACGACGACGCAATTCGGCCGGCTCCACACCGGATTCCTGTAACAGGCGAGTCGAACCGGCGAACGTACCCTCGACCAGGGCGCGGGCCTCGACATGGGAAAAGCCCAAGCGTTCGGCCGCCAACGTCCACTGTTCGATCGCGTGGAAAACATAGGCGGGACCAGACCCCGAAATCGTCGACAGTGCGTCGATCTGCGATTCGGGCAGCTGCATCACCACGCCCACCGTCTGAAAAACGCGTCGCGCCAGGTCGAGGTTCGCGGGGGACACGGCGTCCGCCGCAGCCACACCCGTGACCCCCATGCCCACCAGGGCGGGAGTGTTCGGCATTGCGCGCACAATCGGGTTCGACACCACCGACTGCATCGTGGCCAGAGTCACGCCGGCAGCGACACTAATAATTAGTGCGTCCGGCGACAGGGCATCGCGGATATCGGTCAACACATCGACAATCCCCGCGGGCTTGACCCCGAGCACCACGACATCGGCACCGGTGACGGCCCAACGGTTGGCGCCCTCATCGGACTCGACCGACCGCGCCTCGACACGACCCGAAGACAACACCTCGGCCGAGGCGGTCGAACGCGTGGTGGCACGAATCGAGCCCACCAACGACCCCTCGTCCAGCAACCCCGTGAGGATCGCGCCGTTCATTGAACCGGTGCCCAGGAAGGCAAACGTCAGGGTCGTTTCCATGGTTCTCAGTGTAGGGTTTCGAATGCGACCAAGGGAGGTCGCACAGGAGGAAAACATGAACACACTGGAACTCATCAAGGGCATCACGCTCGTTATTCACTTCGTCGGCTTGGCCATCCTCGTGGGCCTGTTTGTTGCGAACATGAAGACCAAGACCAACTTCCCCTTCGGCCTCATGATCCCCGCCGCCGCCATTCAGCTGGTGACCGGTGTGATCCTCGTCGGCATGAAGTACGCGCTGGACGAAGACGTCAACAACGCCAAGATTGGCATCAAGTTCGTGCTGGCACTCGCCGCACTCGTCGCCGCCGTTATCGGTAACATCCGCCAGAAGAAGGGCGAAACCAAGCTGCAGCCGTTCTTCCACGCAGCCGGTGGCTTCGCGATCGTTGACATCGTGATCGCCGTGCTCTGGAGCACCGACATCTGGGGCGCATAACCCCGCAACTGTGAGGCTTTAGCGCTGTGCGCTAAAGAAGTCGCGCAGGGGTTCCGCCGTCTCCTCGGCGAGAACCCCGCCGACGACCTCGTCCACCCGAATGGGCAGCGCAGGATTGCGCAACACCTCGATTGCCCCACCCGAGGCGCCCGCCTTGTCGTCAAAGGCACCAAACACCACCCGTGACACCCGCGCCGAGAGGATAGCCCCGGCGCACATTACACACGGTTCGAGCGTGACCACCAGAGTGTGGCCCGACAAATTCCACCCGCCCGCAGCCGCGGCCGCACGGCGCAACGCGACGACTTCGGCGTGAGCGGTGGGGTCGCCGGTCAGTTCCCGTTCGTTGAAACCTGTCGCCACAATCGCGCCCGAGGCGTCGAGGACAACGGCACCGACGGGCACATCGCCCGCGGCCAGAGCCGCGTGGGCCTGAACGAGAGCGGCCCGCATGGCCTGCTCATCCGTGTCCCGAACCTTCACGCTTCTCCCTTCGTTGATAGATTGAGCCTATGCGAGTTGTCGTTGCCGATCACCCCCTCATCACCCACAAGCTCACCGTGTTGCGTGACAAAAACACCCCGTCGTCGGTGTTCCGCGCACTGGCCGACGAGCTCGTCACCCTTCTGGCCTACGAGGCCACCCGCGATGTGCGCGTTGTTCCGCACCACATCGACACCCCGGTGACCGCCACTGTCGGCGTGAAAATTGCCGAGCCCCGGCCTCTGGTCGTCCCCATCCTGCGTGCGGGACTGGGCATGCTCGAGGGCATGGTCCGTCTGATCCCCACCGCCGAGGTCGGTTTCTTGGGCATGGTCCGCGACGAGGAAACCCTCGAGCCCAGCGTTTATGCCGAACGACTTCCCGACAACCTGCAGGGACGTCAGGCCTTCATCCTCGACCCCATGCTGGCCACCGGTGGTTCGCTGATCGCCGCCATCGACTACATGTTTGATCGAGGCGCGGCCGAAGTCATCGCCGTCTGCCTGCTGGGTGCCCCCGAGGGCGTCGAGGCGGTCCGCGATGCCGTGGCGCAACGAAACGTAACGTTGGTTCTGGGCGCACTGGACGAAAAACTCAATGAAAATGGGTACATTGTGCCCGGTCTGGGCGATGCGGGCGACCGACTCTACGGTGTTGTGGCCTAAACCGCTTAAAGTGGTGGCATGACGGAACCACAGCCCAACAGCGCGGAAGCACGCGGTTTTGCGCTGTACGTCGGCATCGACGAGGCCAAGGCTGCCGCATCGGGTTCGAACATTTCCGAGATCGTATTGGCCCTCAAGTCGCTGCTGACCGAGCTGGCCCCCGCAGCGGAATCTCACGCCGCCGTGGCATTTGCCCCCGCCGGACAGCGCGGCCGAGACCTGGACATCGTTCGACTGGCTCTGCGCGACCCCGCCGCTGTTGCCACACTGTTGCCGCCGAAACCCAAGCCCTCCGAGAACGGTGTGGTCATCGATATCTCGCGCAAGCGGGTCCTGCTGAACGCCGCACAGGCCCCCTTGACGTTCAAAGAGTTTGAATTGCTGCAGTACCTCGTTCTGCGTGAAGGCCAAACCGTGGATCGCGATGACATCGTGCGCGACCTGTGGAATGAGGGCGATTCCGACCAGCCCAACTCGCGCACGATCGACGTCCATGTGCGTCGACTGCGTGCGAAACTAGAACCCTTCGACGACATCATTCGTACCGTTCGAGGCGTGGGTTACCGTTTCGACCGTCACGCCGATGTCGCCATCAACTTCGGACACGGGCGCGGTATCGACGCCTTCTAGGACAGGTGCACGTGAATACCCCCAGCATTGTGTGGTTGCGCGACGATCTGCGCGTGTCCGATAATCCCGCCTTGACGGCCGCCGTCGAACGCGGTAACCCAATCGTGATTGTCTATGTTTTGGACGACGAATCCCCCGAGGTTCGGCCACTGGGTGGCGCATCGCGCTGGTGGCTGCACCACAGCCTGACCGCCCTGTCCTCCGAGGTCCGTGCACTCGGTGGCGAACTGACCCTCCGCCGCGGACCCGCGCGCACGGTCATCCCCGAACTGGTGCGTGAGTCCGGCGCGGGCGCCGTGTCCTGGAACCGTCGTTACGGGGCATCACGAAACATCGACGCCGAATTGAAAGCCGCCCTGACCGCGGCCGGCCTCGAGGCGCACAGTTTCACCGCCAACCTGCTGCACGACCCGTGGGCGCACCTGACACAGTCGGGCAGCCCGTTCAAAGTTTTCACACCGTTCTGGAAATCCTTCCTCGCCACGCACAGCCCCCGCGAGCCTCTGCCCGCACCCGAGTCGATCACCCCAGCGCACGATGTGGCGTCCGACGATCTGGACTCGTGGCAGCTGACACCGACACGGGACTGGGCCGACCGTTTCCCCGAGTGGTGGACACCGGGCGAAGCAGGCGCCCACGCCCGACTGGACGACTTCCTGGCCAACGGAATCATGCACTACGACCGTCGGGACGAGCCGGGGGTGGACAGTACCAGCCGACTGAGCCCACACCTTCGATTCGGCGAAATCAGCCCGTACCAGGTGTGGCACGAAACCTGGTTGCGGTCACCGGCCGGCAACGACGCAAACCGGAACCGTTTCCTCAGCGAGGTCGGTTGGCGGGAATTTGCGTACCACCAGCTGTTCAGCAACACCGATATCAGCACCCGCAACCTGCGACCAGAATTCGATGCGTTCCCGTGGAAACCGTTGTCGTCCGCACGACTTCGCGCCTGGAAAAAGGGGATGACCGGGGTGTCGCTCGTCGACGCGGGCATGCGCGAACTGTGGATCAGTGGAACCATGCACAACCGCGTTCGCATGGTGTGCGCCTCGTTCCTGATCAAGAATTTGGGAATCGACTGGCGCATCGGCGAACAGTGGTTCTGGGACACTCTGGTCGACGCCGACGAGGCGAGCAACCCGGCCAGCTGGCAGTGGGTTGCCGGCAGTGGCTACGACGCCGCCCCCTATTTCCGGGTGTTCAACCCCGAACTGCAGGCCGATAAATTCGACGGCCAACGCGTGTACCGCAACCGTTGGGTTCCCGAAATGGGAACCAGCGCGTACCCCGAACCCATCATCAACCTGGCCCAGTCGCGCACCGACGCATTGAACGCGTACACGGCTATGCGTGAATCGGGCGAGCCCCCACGTCCTTAAGCCCCGATGCGGCGAGCCGCGCGGCCTGATGCGCGGCCTCGACAGGGTAAAGGCCCTTGGCCAGACCCGCGAGCAGTCCCGCGTTAAAGGTGTCGCCAGCCCCGGTGGGGTCCACGACCTCGACCCGGTCCGTGGCGAATCGGACGGCGGGCTTGCCGCGTTCGGCCACAATCACGCCGTTGCCACCCAGCGTCGTGACAACCAACGGGAACAGTTCGGTCAGTTTCTCGCTCGCAGCGACGGGTTCCATCAGCCCCGACAGCACGGTGACCTCGTCCTCATTGGGGCGCAGAATGTCGGCGCCCGCGATGAGTGACAGGAAAAGCTCGACACCGAAGTCGTCAATAAATCCGGCCGAGGCGGGGTCCACCGACACCCGCACCCCCGCGTCGTGCGCCCGAGCGATCAGTCGCGTGATTGCGTGTCGATCCGGTGCATCAAGGACCGTGTGCCCAGTGAGGTGCAGGAACCCCGCGTCCGCCAACAGCGCATCGGGAACCTCGTCCAGGTCGAGCACGATGTTTGCCCCACGGTCGGTCAACATGGTGCGCGCCTCGCCCTCGACGAGGATGACGATGGTGCCCGTCGGATGGATTTCGTCGGGATTCAGGAAGGTGCGCACACCGAACTGAGACAGTTCGTGCGAATGGCGGGCCAAATCGGCCTGACCGACACACCCATAAAAATCCACGTCCACACCCGCGAAACCCAACCACGCGGCCGTGTTGGCCGACGAACCCCCCGCCCGTTGCGAAATCGAGGCGGGAGTGTCGGTGTCGTGCCGGATGGCCCGCCCGGGGATCACGATGATGTCGTCAATGACGTCACCGATGACGAGGATGCGTTCGCTCATCGCGTCAGTGCGCTCCACGCAGTCGCGATCTGTCCCGCGACGCGGATGTTGTTGCGAGCCAAGTCGAGGTTGACCTCGAGCGAGCGTCCGCCCGATGCCTCGACAATGTAACCCAGCAGAAACGGCGTGACCGCCTTGCCGCGGACACCCTGCGCATCGGCGGCAGCAAATGCCTGCACCAGTACGCGGTCGTGTTCGGCCGGATCCCACTGCAGTTCGACGGGGATGGGGTTGGCGACCACAATTCCGCCACCGTTCGAGGTGTCGTCGTGTGCGCGCATGATGGCCGCAATCTCGGCGGGGTTCTCGGCAGCCCAGTCGAGCGTGTAACCCGAATCGTTCAGCCAGAATGCGGGGAACTTGGTGGTGCCGTTACCGATCACGGGGACCGACAGGGTTTCCAGTCGTTCGAGGGTGGCGGGGATGTCGAGCACCGATTTCACGCCTGCGGCGACCACAGTGATGTTGGTCACGGCGAGAGCCGACAGGTCGGCGGATTCGTCGAACGTTTCGTTTGCCCCGCGGTGCACTCCGCCCAAACCGCCGGTGGCGAACACGCGAATCCCGGCACGAGCCGCGATGTGCGCGGTGGCGGCCACCGTGGTGGCGCCGCTCTGGCCCTTGGCCATGAGCATCGGCAGGTCGCGGACCGAAGCCTTGGCTATGTCACGGTTGGCGATGATGTCGAGACCTTCGGCGTCGAGACCCACCGTCGGGATGCCGTCAATCACGGCAATGGTCGCGGGGGTGACCCCGGTGTCACGCAGGATGTTTTCGAATTCCTGTGCGGCCTCGCTGTTGCGGGGACGGGGAAGTCCGTGAGAGATGATGGTCGATTCGAGGGCTACTACCGGACGCCCCTCGGCGAGAGCGAGGGCAACTTCGGGAGCGATATTCAGTGTGGTCACGGTTCGACGATACAGAATGTTGGAGCCCATCGCACGTGGTTGGGGCGCTCGTTGGTGGGAAAAACACAGCGGGGCCCGGTTGCCCGGACCCCGCCATGGTTGTACAGCGTTTACTCCTTGTGAAGCCCGCCGTTGACGGCGTACTCTTCCTCGGGCGACAGCACCAGCATGTGGCGGCCGCGCAGCGCAAACACCAGCAACAGCACCGCGTACACGACGATGATTGCGTAGATTGCGGGCAGGAAGGTGGGGTTCAGCAGGAAGCCCACGAATGCGAGCGCCGAGATGATCAGCGCAGCCCATGCACCGGGTACGCCCCAGGGCGATACATAGGGGCGGTTCGCGTTGGGGAACTTCTTGCGGAGGATGAGGAACGACACGGCCTGCATCAGGTAGGCGAGCATTGCACCCCACACGGCGATGTTGAGGACGATTGCTCCGGCGACGCTGCCCAGTTCGGTGGTTGCGGTCAGGTAGTCGAGCAGCACGAGTGCGACGAAACCGATGGCGCCACCGACGATCAGGGCAACATAGGGGGTCTTGTTCTTACCCGTCAGCGACAGAGCCTTGGGGTAGTAACCGGCGCGTGACAGCGAGTACATGTTGCGTCCGTAGGCGAACATGATTCCCTGCAGCGAGGCGAGCAGACCAATCAGGGCGAAGATGCCGAGCACAGCTGCCCAGGTGTCACCGACCATTGCACGGAATCCGTCGAGCAGGGGCTCGCCCGATCCGCTGGTGGCCGACGAGCCGAGGATGCCGGTGTTGAGGAACAGGACGAGCAGACCGAAGACGATCAGGGTTCCGCGAGCCCAGAGACCAGCGCGGGGGATGTCCTTGACGGGGTCGTGTGCTTCTTCGGCGGCCAGGGGAAGTTCCTCGATGCCGAGGAAGAACCATACGGCGAAGGGCAGGGCGAAGAGGATACCCATGGGGCCGAATGGCAGGAACTCGGTCGCCCCCGCGATGCTTGCATCCGGTGCGATGTCGAACAGCGAGTTCCACGAGAACAGGCCCGAGGTCGCGGCCATGACCGAGAAGATCGCGAGGATGACGAGCGACAGGATGGCGACGATCACGGCGAAGCGGAACGACACGTGCGAGCCGGCGCTGTTCAAGGCGATGAACGCGACATAGAGGATGACGTACCAGATCCACATCTGACCGGTGAGGTCGAGGCCCAGAAGCTCGGCGGTAATGCCGTTGGCGTACATGGCCGAGAAGTAGACGATAACGGCGGTCGTGGCGACGTATTCAATCGTTTCGGCCAGACCGGTGATGTATCCACCCCAGGGTCCCATCGCCGATCGGGCGAACGAATAGGCGCCACCAGAGTGTGGCATTGCGGCGGCCATTTCACCGATCGAGAAGATCAGACCGTAATACATGACGATGAGCACGCCGAATGCGATGAGCATTCCGCCGAACCCACCGGACGCGAGTCCGAAGTTCCATCCCGAGAAGTCACCCGAGATAACTGCTGCGACGGCCAGACCCCAGAGGCCGACGACACCGGCGGCACGCTGTAGTTGACGTTTTTCAAAATATCCACTGTCTGGGGTTGTGTAGGTCACACCCGAGACCTTCATGGTTTCTTTGGACATCCTGTTCTTCCTTTTAGTTGGGTCGGAACGATGACGTGCGCCGCCGTTCACGACTGTGTGAACTGGTTGATTGTTTTGACTGTAGCCCTTTATTGGTCATTTGTAACTACCTTTAGATGAAATTTTTGTTACGCGATTTTTCACGTGCTGGAAACCTTTGGCTGTTTTCATAGGGAAATAGGTGGGTGTGTTGTAGACACATCTCACGCAGTGTGGTCTAATGGTTGGAAATCCAACCTCAAAGAAGAGGAATGACAATGTCACAGAACACTGGTTACATCACCCCCGAGACTCTTCGCGCGCTGGTCGCAGACGGTGAAATCGACACCGTAGTCCTCGCCTTCACCGACATGCAGGGCCGCCTCGTGGGCAAGCGCGTCGCCGCCCGCCTGTTCGTCGAGGACACCATCGCGCACGGCGCCGAATGCTGCAACTACCTTCTGGCTGTCGACGTCGACATGAACACCGTCGACGGATACGAGATCTCGTCGTGGGAACGCGGATATGGCGACATGGCCATGATCCCCGACATGAACACCCTGCGCCTCGCCCCCTGGCTGCCCGGCAGCGCCATCGTCATGGCCGACCTCATGTGGCTCGACCACACCCCCGTGACACAGGCCCCGCGCGACGTGCTCAAAGCACAGATGGCCAAGCTCGAGGCACAGGGCATGGTTCCCTATGTGGGAACCGAACTCGAATTCATCGTCTTTGACGAGACCTACCGCGGGGCCTGGGCCAAGGGCTACCGCAACATGCAGGCCAACACCGACTACAACGTCGATTACGACCTCTTGGCCTCGACCCGTGTCGAACCCCTGTTGCGCGACATTCGCGTATCGATGGACGCCGCCGGGATGTACTGCGAAGGCGTCAAGGGTGAATGCAACTTCGGACAGCAGGAAATTGCGTTCCGATACGACACCGCCCTCGCCACTTGCGACAACCACTCTATTTATAAGAGCGGCGCAAAGATGATCGCCGACAAGCATGGCAAGGCCATCACCTTCATGGCGAAGTTCAACGAGCGCGAAGGCAACTCGTGCCACATCCACATCTCGTTCCGCGGAACCGACGGATCTGCCGTCTTCTCCGACAAATCCAAAGAACACGGCATGAGCGACCTGTTCCGCCACTTCCTCGCAGGACAGATCGCCGCGATGCGTGAACTCTCACTGTTCTTTGCCCCCAACATCAACTCGTACAAGCGCTACGTGGCGGGATCCTTTGCTCCCACTGCTATTGCCTGGGGACTCGACAACCGCACCTGCGCGCTGCGCGTGGTGGGACAGGGCCACGGCATGCGCGTAGAAAACCGTGTCCCCGGTGGTGACGTCAACCAGTACCTGGCAACGGCCGCTCTGATCGCCGCAGGCCTCTATGGCATCGAGAACAAGCTAGAGCTGGAAGACATTACGACGGGCAACGCCTATAACTCGGACAAGCCCCACGTTCCCGCCACCCTGCGCGAAGCCGCCGACCTGTTCGAAAACTCGGCCATCGCCCGTGCCGCATTCGGTGACGAGGTCGTCGACCACTACGTCAACAACGCTCGCGTCGAAATAGCCGCATACGATTCCGCCATCACCGACTGGGAGCGCTTCCGTGGCTTCGAACGCCTCTAGGCCCGTTATCGGGCTTACCTCGTACCGTCAGCGCGCGGTGTCCGGGGTGTGGGATGTCGACGCGTCGTTCCTGCCTGGCGTGTATCTCGACGGTGTGACGAACGCGGGCGGCATCGCCGTCATCGTGCCGCCGCAACCGTTCGACGCCGAGGCTGCCGCCACCGTGCTGGATGGCCTCGACGGACTGGTGGTCTGTGGTGGTCGCGATGTTGACCCCGCTCGTTACGGACAACAGCCCGGTGAACACACCGACGAACCCGACACCCGTCGCGACGTTCTCGAGGACGCCCTGATCGCCGAGGCACTGCGCCGCGACCTGCCACTCCTCGCGATTTGCCGAGGCGCGCAATTGCTCAACGTTCACCAGGGCGGCTCGCTGATCCAGCACCTGCCCGACGTCGTCGGATCGAACAAGTACCAGGTCGGCGGCGGCACTTTCACCGTGGGCGAACTCGATGTGGACACCGATTCGACGCTGGGTCAGCTCGTGGGCGACACCGTGACCGGCGCCATGTACCACCACCAGGCCATCGACGAGGTCGGCGACGGACTTCGCGTCACCGCACGCAGCGACGACGGCATCATTGAAGCCATCGAAGTCGAGGGTGCAACATTTGGAATTGGAGTCCAATGGCACCCCGAACAAACCCTCAATGACGGACGACTGTTTGACGGCCTCATCGCCGCAGCCCGCAACGCAAGGAGCACACAGTGAGCTACACCCTGATCAACCCCGCCACCGAAGAGGCGATGGAAACGATCGAACACGCCACGGTCGAACAAACTGATGCCGCGATTGTCGCCGCACAGAAAGCACAGAAGGTCTGGGCCGGGCTGAACCCCGCCGACCGCGCGAAAATGCTGCGTGACTTTGCGGACAAGGTGGACAGCGACATCGAGACGCTCGCACAGCTCGAGGTACGAAATTCGGGCCACCCCATCGGCCAGGCCCGCTGGGAAGCCGAACACGTGCGCAACGTGCTGGAGTACTTCTCGGCCTCGCCCGAACGACTTCTGGGCAAGCAGATCCCCGTCGCCGGCGGAATCGACATCACCTTCAACGAACCACTGGGCGTCGTGGGAATCATCACACCGTGGAACTTCCCCATGACCATCGCCTCGTGGGGGTTCGCCCCCGCCCTCGCGGCCGGTAACGCCGTTCTGGTCAAGCCCGCCGAATGGACGCCCCTGTCGACCATGCGACTCGGCGAACTCGCGCTCGAAGCCGGACTTCCCGAGGGCCTGTTCCAGGTCATCCCCGGCAAGGGCTCGGTCGTCGGCGAACGTTTCGTCACCAATGAATCGGTGCGCAAGATCGTGTTCACCGGTTCGACCGAAGTCGGCAAGCGCATCATGCGCGGCGCCAGCGACCAGATCAAGCGTGTCACCCTGGAACTGGGCGGCAAGAGCGCGAACATCGTGTTCGCCGATGCAGATCTGGAAAAGGCCGCCGCATCGGCCCCGTACTCGGTGTTCGAGAACGCAGGACAGGACTGCTGCGCCCGCAGCCGAATCCTCGTCGAACGTTCGGCCTACGACAGGTTCCTCGAACTGCTCGAACCGGCAGTTCAGGGCGTCGTCGTCGGCGACCCGCGCCTCGAATCCACCGAGGTGGGACCACTCGTGTCGCGTGCACACCACGACAGCGTGTCCGAATACCTCGACGGCGCCAACGTGGCATTCCGTGGAAATGCTCCCGAGGGCAAGGGCTTCTGGTTCGCCCCCACCGTGGTGCTTCCCGATTCGCGCACCGACCGCTGCATGACCGACGAGATCTTTGGTCCAATCGTGGCCGTCGTTCCCTTTGACGACGAGGCGGACGCCATCGCCCTCGCCAACGACACTGAATTCGGCCTCTCGGGTTCCATCTGGACCCGCGACATTGGGCGCGGAATCCGCGTCTCCCGCGGTGTCGAGAGCGGCAACCTGTCCGTCAACTCGCACTCATCGGTGCGCTTCAATACCCCCTTCGGCGGCTTCAAGCAGTCGGGGTTGGGGCGCGAGCTCGGACCCGATGCACCCCTGCACTTCACCGAAGAGAAGAACGTTTTCATCACCACCGACTAGTCGGCCCCACCCAGTAAGGAGAAACACATGAGTATCGAAAAGATCGACCTCACCCAGCGCATGGCGGGCAAGGTTGCCGTCATCACCGGCGGTGCCAGCGGAATTGGATTCGCGACCGCCAAGCGCTTTGCCGCCGAGGGGGCCACCGTCGTCATTGGCGACATGAACCCCGAGACCGGCGAGGCAGCAGCAGCCGAGGTGGGTGGCCTGTTCGTTCAGGTCAACGTCACCGACGAGGACCAGGTCAACAACCTGTTCGACACCGCGTTCAAGGTCTACGGCAGTGTTGATGTTGCGTTTAACAACGCCGGCATCTCGCCCCCCGACGACGACTCGATCGAAACCACCGAACTTCCTGCCTGGCAGAAGGTTCAGGACGTCAACCTGAAGAGCGTGTACCTGTGCTGCCGTGCGGCACTGCGTCACATGGTCAAGCAGGGCAGCGGCTCGATCATCAACACCGCCTCGTTCGTTGCCGTCATGGGCAGCGCAACCTCGCAGATCTCGTACACCGCATCCAAGGGCGGCGTTCTGGCCATGAGCCGTGAACTGGGCGTCCAGTTCGCACGTCAGGGAATCCGCGTCAACGCCCTGTGCCCCGGCCCGGTAAACACCCCGCTGTTGCAGGAACTGTTCGCCAAGGACCCCGAGCGCGCCCAGCGCCGCCTCGTGCACATCCCGATCGGCCGTTTCGCCAAGGCTGAGGAACTCGCCGCAGCTGTGGCGTTCCTCGCCTCGGACGACTCGTCGTTCATCACCGGGTCGACCTTCCTGGTTGACGGCGGCATCTCGGGCGCCTACGTCACACCGGTCTAAACACACAAGGAAATCGATGACGTCATCACCGCTGCACAATCGGCCACTGGCCGATGTCTTTGGTGACGCCGTCGTTGCGGGTGACGAGTCCGGTCTGCTGTCCGAGCAGGCCGGACTCGGTCTCGCCACCACGAACCTTTTGCTGACTCCTATTCGTGGCGGAAACGCGTTCGAGGAATGCGTCGAGCGTCTGTTGCAGACAATCCGCTTGGGGCTGGCTCAACCCGGTGCACAGTTACCGCCCGAACGTGAACTCGCCGCGATGCTCGAAGTGTCGCGTGACACCGTCCGCGACGCGATCTCGTCGCTGGCCGACGCCGGGTACCTCGTCGTCAAGCGCGGACGTTACGGCGGAACCTTCATCGCCGACACCATCCCGGCGGGGCCCGTGGTGCTGGGTCGCGACGGAGAACTCTTGGCACGGCCTCATTTCACCACCGACGAAATCCTCGATGTGCTCGTGTACCGTGACGTCGTCGAGGCGGGGGCCGCGTATCACGCCGCCACCCGAGAACTCAGCGGGGAGTCCCGCGAGATGTTGTGGGCCGCCCACACCGAAACGAACGAGGCCGGCGAGGAAGACTACCGCCGACTCGACTCCCGACTGCACCTGCTGATCGCCGAACTGTCGGGGTCCGCGACACTGGTCAACGGTGTTGCCCAGTCGCGTATGCGCGTCAACGAATTGTTGAACGAATTCCCGTTGCTGTCGCCCAACATCGCACACTCGAACGCCCAGCACGCCGAAATCGTCATGGCCATCCTGACGGGCAACGCCACCGCAGCGGCCGATGCCATGCGCGCCCACGTGTCCGGCTCCGCCTCGCTGATTCGCGGCTTCCTGGCCTGACCCCGCGCGCCGCTATCCGTAGGATGGTGAAAAGCAAGGATGGAATACCCATGAGCATGTCCGACACTCGCCGCAACAAGCTGGCAGTTCTTGCCCTGTTTGCGATTACCGCGTTCTGGGGCGCCTCGTTCGTGTTGATGGAAGATGCCATCACTCTGCAGCCGGTGCCCGACTTCCTCGCGACCCGATTTGTGCTGGCTGCCGCCATCCTCATCGCCATTCGCCCCACAACTGTGCTGCTGTTCACCAAGCGAATGTGGATCACCGGCGGAATTACGGGCCTGTTCCTCGCCTTTGGATACGTCACACAGACGATCGGTCTGGATTATTCGACCGCGGCCATCACCGGATTCCTCACCGGCCTGTACGTCGTTCTGACCCCGGTTTTGGCCTGGTTGCTGTTCCGTCAGAAGCTCAACGGCAAGCTGTTGTTCGCCGCCTGCCTCGCGTTGGTGGGACTGGGAACCATCGCGTTGACCCCCACCGGAGTGGGCACCGGCGAGATCTGGGTCATCGTCAGCGCACTGCTGTTTGCACTGCACATCGTGGCACTCGGAAAATGGAGTCCCGGCGCAGACACCTACGCCCTCACCACCATGCAGCTGATTGTGACCGCCGTTGTGACCAGCGCCCTCGCCGCAACCGACGGATACCAGCCCCCGCCCGAGCCCAGCGTGTGGATGGCCGTCATCATCACCGCCGTCTTCGCCACCGCCATCGGGTTCATGCTGCAGACCTGGGCGCAGGCCCACATGGACGCCTCGCGCGTGGCCATCATCCTCACCGCCGAGGTCCCCTGGGCTGCCAGCCTCGCCGTGCTGTCCGGACAGGAAACGCTGGGTGTTCGCACCCTGATCGGTGGCCTGATCATGTTCAGCGCCATGCTCATCGTCGAATGGCCCAGCAAGCGCAAACCGCAACCGGGCGAAATCCAGCCGATGCACCCCGCCGGGCACTTCGAATAACACAACCCTTTACTTTCGCGCGAGCGCCGATTACTCTGGGCTCACAGCACTCCACCGCGAATCCTGCTCGGCGCAACCACTGTCGAGGATACGACCCCCACACTCCCCGGGGTCGCCCAAGTCCTTCAACAGAATGGTTGCCACCATGAACTTCCGTTATCGTGCATTTCACCACGCCGACACTGACGCTGTACTGCAACTGTGGGACGAAGTCCGTGCCGCCGGCCACGAACCCGTCTATTCACTCGCCGAAGTACTGGGCTCTTGTGAAAAGGACCACGCCGTCGTCGCGTATGACGAATCGGGAATCATCGGAATTGCGGTCGGTCGAGCCGCCCATGAGCAAGGCTGGATCGTATTTTTTGCCGTCAACCAGAGAAGCCAATCCCGCGGTATCGGGCGGACACTGCTGGCGAACCTCGAAGAATCGATGGCACAGGGTGGCTTGACCAAAATTTCAGTTCTGGTCAACGACAGCCAATCCCAAACCGGTGTGCTCGAGAAATCCGGCTTTTCGAGGTTGCGGCATTTGAACTATTTTGAACGCGAAATCCCCCTGGGAGACAAGGAACGGGCCGTGCTGTCCGATGTGGGGGGCCGACTCTTGCCTCGCAACCTGTGGGACAGCATCGCCGGAATGGGCGAGGAAAAACAAATCCTCGAACGCCGACTCGTTCTGCCCTTGTCGGAACCGCAGTTGGCCACACAATTCGGAGTCCGCCCGCCCCAAGCAATTATGTTGTTCGGCCCTCCGGGGACAGGCAAAACGACGTTTGCAACCGCAATCGCATCTCGACTGAACTGGCCGTTCGTCGAAATCTTTGCATCTCGGCTCGCTGGTGAACCGGGTGGGATAGCCAACGGATTGCGGGAAACATTTACCAAAGTTTCCGAACTCGACAACGTGGTCGTGTTTATCGATGAAGTCGAAGAAATCGCATCACACCGTGCCGGTGACCCGCCGTCACCGACACAAGGTGTTACCAACGAGCTGCTCAAACTTGTGCCCGCATTCCGGCAAAAACCAGGGCGTCTTTTGATTTGCGCCACCAATTTCGTCACGGCGCTCGACCCTGCGTTCCTGCGCCATGGTCGATTTGACTATGTGGTACCCATCGGGCTTCCCGACGAGGCAGCACGGCATGCAATCTGGTCACGGTTCGTTCCCGCGTTAGCTGCCGACTCGGTGGACATTGCCGAGTTGGTCAACCGATCGACAGGATTCACTCCCGCAGATATTGAATTCGCGGCACGGAAAGCATCGCAACGCGCACTGGAAACCTCGGTCTATGGTGGGAACGATGATGTGACGGGCCCCAGTACTGACGACTACATTTGGGCAATCGGCGAAACTCGTTCCACTGTTTCTGCCGAAACTCTCGCACAATTCGAAGCGGAAACCCGGTCGATGGCCCGCACCTAATCGCAAGCATTCGGGCGGAACCCTGTTGTTACGCGCCGAATCTATTCGCCGGCATCCGGCAGCAGAGCGGCGAGCGCCGGGCGTGACGCAGCAGCACGGTCACGGGCATAGGTGTCGGTCCGCTGGTCGGCCCGAGCACTCCACGTCGCCAGGTTGAGCGCGAGTCGCGCACACACCAGTGGTCGCAACACCGCATGCTCGGCGGGAGTCAGCGGGATGTGCCGTTCGTATGCGGCGACGACCGCGTCCAGAGCTCGGTCCGGTTCCGTGGCGGCACGGGCCGCATAGGCTGCGGCGACCGCCACCTCGGCGACTCGGAACCCGAAGGTGGTGTCGCCAAAGTCCAGCAACCCGGCAATGTGTTCGGGGTCGCCTTCGGTGACGAGCAGGTTGAAGTCGTGCATGTCGTGGTGCACCCACTGCAGTGGCAGGTGCGGTTCGTGGTCGGCGATGGCGTGCGCCCATCCGTCGCGGGCCGCGATGACCTGATTTCGGTCCGAGCGATCAAGAAGTCCGGGAATTACCGAATCCAATGACGCGAGCATGACCCTCGCATCCCAATGATGTGAGGTGTCGGACAGCGGCGGACTTACCTGTGCGACAGCGGCATCGAAGCGTCCCGCTGTGTCGCCGATGCTGTCGGCCAGCGTCACAGTCATGGGCACCGCATCGATGCGCACCCCCTCGGTCCAGTCCATGACGTGCACGAGAACAGCGCTGCCGTCCTGACGGTCCACCTCGACGAACTGACCCGCAAGGCCGGGGATGACGCGAGCAACGGGCAGTCCCGCCTCGCGGCTGACACGCATGATGCCCAGTTGTTGTTCGAGTCGGTCCAGCTCGTGCTCGAGAACCGAATCGGTGACACGTAACGATTTCACCAACACAGAACCGGTGTCTGTGCGGAAACGGCATGTCAACGAGTGTTCACCGGCGAACGGTTCGACATCGGTCGCACGAATACCCCACGCACGCTGAACCACATCGGTCAGAAACGACACCGTCAAGGGGGAATTGGCCACAGGTCAATCATAAAATTTCTAGACTGTACGTGTGCGAATGGTGAACGGTTTCGACCCAGCGGCAGCAGACCACCTCGACGCAGGGTTGCGTTCACTGGTGGATCGACGTCACGCCGTCATGGGCCCCAGCTATCGCCTGTTCTATGAAACCCCCGTCGAGTTTGTGCGCGGCGAGGGCGTGTGGTTGTTCGATTCTGACGGCAACCCCTACCTCGACGCCTACAACAATGTGCCCATCATTGGCCACTCTCACCCCGCGGTCCACGCCGCGGTCAGCGAGGCTTTGGGGACACTGTCGACCCACACCCGATACCTGACCCACGGGGTCGTGGACTATGCGGAACGACTCGTCGCCACGTTTGGCGGGGACATGGCCAAGGTCACGTTTGCGTGCTCGGGCAGTGAAGCCGTCGACCTGGCCGTGCGTTTGACCCGATACGAGACGGGCCACGACGGTTTCCTCGTCACCAGCAACGCGTACCACGGCACCACCACGGCTGCCGCAAATCTGTCGCCCAGCCTTGGGCCCGATAATGACCTGGGTCGTACCGTGGTCGCGGTCCCCGCGCCCGATATCGTGCGCGACGGTGCCGACATTGGAGCATGCTTCGCCGAGGCGGTGCGCACCGGGATCGCCGAACTGCGGTCGCGCGGGGTCGGGTTCGCGGGAATCATCCTCGACTCGATTCTGTCGTCCGATGGGGTGCAATCCGATCCCGCCGGGTATCTCGCAGAGGCTCGCGAAGTGGTGCGGGACGCTGGGGGATTGTGGATTGCCGATGAGGTTCAGCCCGGATTTGGTCGCACCGGCGAGCACATGTGGGGTTATCAGCGTCACGGGATCGACCCCGACCTTGTGGTGATCGGTAAACCCATGGGCAACGGTTACCCGATTTCGGCGATGTTGACCCGCCCCGGTGTGGGTGAAAAGTTTGGGGCCGACATCCGCTACTTCAACACGTTTGGGGGCAGTGGGGCCGCTATCGCTGCCGCGTCGGCCGTATTGGATGTGTTGGAAGGTGACGGTCTGATGGCCCGTGCCGCACAGACGGGGGCACACCTGTTGGCCGGTTTGGTGGCGTTGACGGAACGGCACCCGAACCTTGTGCACGCCCGTGGCGCTGGACTGTTCATTGCTGTCGAGTGTGACACCGCGGCGACGGCGTCCACGATCGTGAACGGCATGCGGGCCCGCCGGGTGCTGATCAGTGCGTCGGGTGAGCGCGGGAACATCCTGAAGATCCGACCGCCTCTGGCTTTCGAATCCATTCACATTCCGACCGTCGTGTCCGTTTTTGCCGAGGCGGTGTCCGACCTGCCGACGCACAGCACGGTGGACCCGAACTGATGTGCACTACCGTCGGATCGTCGAGGTGCTCGCGGACCAGGGACCGTAACCCAGGGCGGTGTGGGGGCGAACCTTGTACACGACGGTAGAACCGGGGGATTGTGTCACGACGAGGCTCAGAGCAGTGGTCGTGGCATAACGCCATTTACCGGCTTGGCGGATCGCCACCTGATAGTGGTTCACGGCCAGCCCGTGCGCGTCGGTTTTTGTCCAGGAAAGGGTCGAACGGTTTCCGGACACTCGGCTCGACGGCGCAACCTGTTCGGGTTTGTTGTCGGCAATCCACGTATTGAGATCCGTGATGCGGCCTCGCACAAATCCGACCGCCGTTTGCTGGTAGTACCGGGCCGACATCGGGTCGGTTTCCTTGCGAGGGTCCGCGTCCATGGACGGGTTGATTGCCGTGGAGACCGCCGAAGCCATGTCCGACAGTTTCAGCTGAGAGATTGTCCCCCGAAGTCGCAACAAATTTGAGGCGTAGAGCGACTTACATGCCGGAACATTGAGGCATTTTTTAAACATGATGCCGTTCTCGTACCGCGTATTGAACGACAGGGCATCGTTGAAAGTTTGGTCCAACCCCCAGGGCAGCATCGTGAATTGGCCCGACGGCGTCGAGTGCAGGTAATAGTTGTTCCACACATGGTCGGCGTAACCATCCCAATGTCCGATGTACATTTCGGTGGCCCACATCGCCGTCATCTGGTTCATGTCGGCGCGAACGCGGATTGCGTTCCACCACGCGGTTCCATTGAGCGCGTTTGCGTTCGCGAGCGCCTGCAGGTCGGATCTGTCGTCGTTGCCTTCATCGATTTCGAAGTTGGCCACATGTGCGGAAATCGCGTCCGTCCAGTACGAGCCTTCGTACAGGTGGGTGGTTTGACCGGTCCCGTACCAGCGGGGCAGCGCAACCTTGTCGAGTGTTTCGATGTGGGCATAGAGTCCGTACTCTGCGCCGTTAAAACTGACGTTTGCATAGCCCACCCGTGGTGCGGCGACACCCATGGCCCGGAACACCCGGTAACCCAGCGCCTCGTGGATCATGGAACCGTCCTGCACCATGTTGTTGAGTGTGAGTTTCTTCAACCCCAACAGGGTTTGGCCGCTGACATAGTTGACTTTGATTTTCCACCCCGCCTTGGCATCGAGGGTTCGGAACGAACCCCAACAGCCTTTCAGCCGGATGCCGACGGACAGCGGACCGTATGTGGCCGTATCTGTGCGCAGAGTGAGGGTGCCCGGTTGGTAGTCACCGCCGTTACACATTTCTTGGGTCAACAGGGCCAACGACGAGTCCGGCATTTCGAGGTCAATATCGACGACTTCGGTGGGGTCAAAAAGCTCGGCAGCGGGGTCAGTGCCTTCGATGTACGATTCCACGGCGTGGGCCGGCGCCCCGATGACCAGCACATTGGCCACTATTGAGGCGGCCACCACCGTGGCAGTGAGCCCAAACTTTCGACGCACAGAACGCATTAATTCAGACTATTGGACGGTAAAACGAGTCGAGTCCTCGGTGACAACGGATCCGTCCTTCGCCGACATTTCACGCACGACGATTACATAGTCACCGGGTTCCAGCTCACCCAGTTCCAGCGTCCACTCGGAACGGGTCGGGCACGCCTCGGCAGCCATGGTCGAACCCGAATCGATCGTGCTGCCGCCTTGGGTCAACTCCCATGCGACATTCGCTTCGAACACACACGCCTCGCCCCGAACCGTGACCGGGTTGGATGCGGCGGCATCTTCGCTGGGTGAATCAATTTGTACGGCGAGCAATGCCTCGTTGGGGTCACCGGTGGTCAGTGGGGTGGTGAGGTCGATGTGGCCCGCCAACGTTTCAACGGTCTGTCCGTTCACCAGGAAACTGAATTCGGTGACGTCGGGTTCCGCCGCGGCCACGGTGAACATCAACTGTTGCAGGGCGCGGAATTCCCCTGTGGCACCGACGTTCAGATTCGGTTCCGCCACATCAATCGTGGCACGCGAGCCATCAATGGTGAGGCTCGTCAACTGTGATCCGGAACCCCAGAGGTTCACATAGTCGGGGTCAGCGGGTTGCAGCGTCCCATCCACGATCTGGCCCAGGACCTCGTCCAGCGGGGTGGTCGTTGTGGAGATGGTGACGGTCTCGGATGCCAACCGGATGTCGGTGGGCTGGTTGCTCGCCCAGAAAACCTCCAGCTCGTATTCCTGCGGTGCTGGGGTTGATTGGGTCGGTGTGGGTGTGGGCGATGTCGGCGCGGGGGTCGGTGCACAACCGGCCAGCGTGGCGACCGCCACAGAGATTAGTGCGACTATTTCACGAACTCGACGAGTGTTCATACTGTGAGTATGTCACTGGGTTGCGTCGGTAGCCAGAGCCTTGTCTTCAGAAATTCGAGGATGCGATGCGAAGTACATTTCGGCTCCCACGATCGTCAGAGCAGTTGCTGCGGTCGCAATGACATCCAGGATTCGCAGACTGCTGTTGGGGGCTGCTGTCATGTAGTGCATCACCAGCGACAGCGCGGCGCCGACAGGTGCGAGGATCAGGGTGGGTGTAACCCAGCGCCCAGTTCCCCACAGCATCGTGCCCACGAGCAGAAGCACAAATGCCATGTACAAGGGGGTCGTGAGCGCGGCATTGACGTGGGCAATAGCAACCACGTAGGCAATCGTCACAACATTGATGGAATCAGGCCCCGGGAAATACATGGTGGCAAATCCCAGCACGAGACTGCCAATCGTGAGAAACAGCATCGCGCCCACAGGCCCGAGCAACAGCACCTGCCACGCTGGGATAGTTCGTGTCTTCACAGCATCCTCCAGCATGTACGAAATAAACATCAGGATATCTCTGAAATGTCGAGCTCACCCGCCGACACGGTGGGTCGTGACTCCGACTCGGAAATAGGCAGTGCCACGGCTGCAACACGGCCGTCTGTTTCAATCTCGAGCACACGGGCGTCCACGATTACACGAACGGCCCCTCCAGCAAAGGGGAGTACGACGGATTGGCTCGCGGACGTGACGGTAACCGAACCGTCAACCAATTCAACGCTGGCCAGTTCATCCATCCCGGCGGCCACCGTCATCCGCGCCCCATCCTTTGGCCACCACTGCGCATCCCACGCCACGGCCGAGCCAGTCCAATCACTATGCCTCGAATACAGGTCACGGTGCGGTACGGCAATCACTCGACCGCCTTCCACCCCGAGCTCATAGGGCACACTGTGGGCGCCAGCCCAACCCGCCTCAGTGTCGGCGACATCCCGCAACCAGAACACCAGACACGTTCGACCCGCCGAGTCGGTGAACACACTCGGCGCATACATTGTCGAACCAAACGACAGTTGCGACCAGGTGAGGTCCGTCAACGTCGAGCCGACGCGATCACCCGTCGCCGTCGCCGTGTAGTACAGGTTGTTGTCCTCCCACACCGACAGCACCATCGAGGTGCGGCCCGACGCATCAAACAGTTGCGGGCATTCCCACATTGAACCCGTCCATGCGCACTCGGTCTCGGTAGTGGGACGCTCCGCCATGATTCCGTCATACGTCCACACGTCCAGATCGGGTGAGGAAAAGGCGAGCGCCGCCGCAATCCCGCCCTCGAAACCTGCGCCCACGGTCATGCGCCACACGTGACCGTCGCGGAACACTACGGGGTCACGGAACGAATGCAAACCGTCAAGGTCGGGGAAGTCGATGACGATTTCACCCTTCACCCACTCGGACCAGGTGTCGTCGGTCGGTGTTGCCACGCGAATTCGCCCATGCCCCAGCTCGGGCAACACGGTCGACGTGTAAAAAATTCGGGCACCCGCAGGGTCATTCACCAGGCACCCCGTCCAAATGCCGTCATCGCCGTCACCCGGGGCCAACGCCACCGGTCGCTCTTCCCAGTCGAACAGGTTCGTCGACACGGCGTGACCCCAATGGCAGCCGGGAGCCCACACGGCAGCGCCGGGCACGTATTGATAGAACAGGTGGTATTCGCCGTTATGGAATGTCAACCCGTGGGGGTCGTTGATCCAGCCGGATTCAGCAGTGAAGTGCAATAAAGGTCGAGTGTTCACCGTTTCAGGCTAATTCACTCGTGGCATTACAGTTCGACAACCTGCCCATCGTGGGGGACGACGCTGTGCCAGTGCAGCTGGGATCGGATCATGTCACTAAAGACATCCGCAGCACCTGCTTCTCCGTGCACGACGAACACTTTGCCCGGCGCCTCGGACGCCGTCCGCATCCACTCGATGAGTCCCGGGCCATCGGCATGAACCGAGAAGGACTGAACCTGGGTGATGTGGGCCTTCACGGGAACTTCTTCGCCATGCATTTTGATGAACTCGGCACCATCCAACAGCGTGCGCCCGCGTGTGCCCACCGCCTGGTAGCCCACCAGCATGATCGTGTGCCGCGGGTTGGTGACCATCTGGCGCAGGTGGTGTACGACGCGACCACCGGTCGCCATGCCTGATGCCGAAATGATAATCGAGGCGCCCGTGGGGTTATTGATGGTTTTCGATTCATCAACCGTGCGAAGTTCGGTGAGGGTTCCCGGATCGAATGGATCCCGTCCCTCCCACTCGTCGGCGATTGCATCCCGAATTTCGGGAGAATGACGTGTGATGGCGTCCCGGTAAAAATCGAGTGCGGTGAGCGCCATCGGCGAGTCAGCGTAAATCGGTACACGGCGGATCTGGCCGGACTCAACCAGTTCCCGAAGTTTGATGAGTATCACCTCGGTGCGGTCGACCGCGAAGGCGGGGATCAGCACCGATCCGCCACGGTCCAAGGTTTCATTGATTTCGTCCTGGAAATCTGTCGACGGTGTTTCGTGTTCCCGGTCGCCGTACGTGGATTCAGTAATGATGGCGTCGAACCGGCCAGCCGGTATCGCGTCGGGTGCCACCAGCAGTGGGTGGTTGTCTCGCCCCATATCCCCGGTGAACAGCAGACGCTTCCCCCAAAACTCCACCTCGAGGAACGCCGCACCCAGAATGTGCCCGGAGGGGTGGAATGTCACAAAAGTTTCCGGTGCGACCTGCACACGCTGCGCAAAAGGGTGAGGTGTGAAAGCCTTCACCGCACGCATGGCATCGTCCTCGTTGTACAACGCCACGGGAGGGTCATGCTTAGAGAACTTTTTCTTCGCCGCATACGCTGCGTCCTCGACCTGGATTCGGGCTGAGTCGCGCAGAATCACGTCGGCAAGTTTGCCGGTGTACTCGGTGAGGTGAATTCGGCCCCGGAATCCGTCCTTCACCAGCCGGGGCAAATACCCGCAGTGATCCAGGTGCGCATGGGTGAGGATGACCGCATCGATTTCCGAGACATCGAGGGGCAGTGGGTTCCAGTTCTTTAACCGCAGTTCCTTCAAGCCCTGGAAAAGTCCACAGTCAACCATCACCTTGGTGTCGCCGCATTCCAACAGGAACCGGGAACCTGTTACCGTTCCGGCGGCTCCGAGGAATCGAATTGTGGGGGCTGTGTGATCCGTGTGGCTCATAACGTGAGTCTAACTTTCGGTGCCCATGAAATGCCGCCCCGACCGCCGAAAGTTGCGCAACGACGGTCACGCTCGTTTGTGCGAAAACCTGTAAATCTGCACGATAACGCCGTACTCTGGGAGGGTGACAGCGTACGTCTCGGCCTTCGACCTCTTCTCGATCGGCATTGGCCCATCCAGCTCGCACACCGTCGGCCCCATGAAGGCTGCCCGAGACTTTGTCCACCGGTTACGTGACACCGGCGCGATCAGCCAGGTCACCCGCGTTACCTGTGACCTGTATGGATCCCTCGGCGCTACAGGCATCGGCCACGGCACCCCCGGCGCCGTGATTGCCGGGTTGCGCGACCTGGACCCCGAAACGTGTGACCCCGCCGATGTGCGCACCGCGTGGACGGGCCTCGAATCCGAACCACAGGTTGCACTCGCCGGTGCACACGCCATCGAATGCCACATGACCGACATCGTGTTCAACCCACTGGTCCGGTTACCCCAACACCCCAACGCGATGAAACTCACCGCCACCGACGCCGATGGCGCCATGATCAGCAGTGAAACCTATTTTTCAATCGGTGGCGGGTTTATTCTCCGAGACGGCGACACCCAGAGCGACGTCATTCAGGCCGACTGGGCGCACCCCTTCGCCACATCGGAAGCGTTGATGGCCGTGTGCCGCGACACCGGACTGAGCATCGCCCAAGTCGCGATGGCCAACGAGCTCGCCCGTCACACCCAGGACGAAGTCGAAGACCGACTCGACCGAATCTGGAAAGCGATGAGCGACTGTGTCGATGCAGGACTCAGCACCGAGGGCATTCTTCCCGGCGGACTCAAGGTACGCCGACGGGCTGCACTGGTCAGCGAACACCTATCGACCGAAGATTTTTGGGTCGGAGGCGGGCGCCGAGACACCACGATCGAGTGGCTGCAATCATTCGCCCTGGCTGTCAACGAAGAAAACGCCGGAGGTGGTCGTGTCGTCACGGCACCCACTAACGGTGCCGCAGGAATCGTGCCCGCTGTTGCCAAGTACTACATGAGGTTCGTGCCGGGTGCCAGCATCGAAGGAATTCGAACCTACCTGCTGACCGCCACCGCCATCGGTTCACTGTTCAAAACGAATGCCTCCATCTCTGGCGCCGAGGCTGGATGCCAGGGCGAGGTCGGCCCCGCCTGCGCTATGGCCGCCGCTGGGCTCTGTGCTGTGCTGGGCGGCACCCCCGAACAGGTCGAAAATGCTGCCGAAATCGCGATGGAACACCACCTGGGCTTGACCTGTGACCCTGTCGGCGGCTTGGTGCAGGTTCCCTGTATCGAACGGAACGCCATCGCCTCGTCCACCGCAGTCAACGTGGCGCGCCTCGCCCTGCACGGCGACGGCAACCACATCGTTTCACTGGATACCGTTATCGAAACCATGAGGCAGACCGGCCTCGACATGTCGACCAAATACAAGGAAACCAGCGAGGGTGGGCTCGCCGTCAACGTCGTCGAATGTTAGGCGTGATCCGCGAGGGTTGAGCTAGTCGGTGACTTCCGCAAGGTCCAAGTCCGATACACAGCTGCAATAATTACCGCCACAAACATCGAAACCGCGCTGAGAGCAATCGAGACCGGGGTTTTACCCGGGAAGCTCACCGTGACATCACCTGAAATGATCGTGAGAGCGTTATTTCCCATGATGGCGATATGGCAAAGTTCCCGTGCAATGACTAATGCACAAGAAGCCGTTGCCAATCCCACGACGGCCACCCACCTCGGAAGTCGTTTGAAAGCTGTCCCTGCAAGCACCCAAACGCCGACCACAGTAATTACGAGTGTAAATATCCCGGGAAACAATAGTGCGCCGTATCGGAAAGCTGTGACCAAATACTCCACATCACCCAAAGGCCCTGTAAATAGTGCGGCGCCCAACGCGAGTGATACTAAAACGATTACCGCGAAAACGAAAAAACGACCCGGAGAATACCCTCGTTGTCGTGCTTCACGAAAACTCCATCGAAGGTCATAGTTTCGCAATTTCCAATTCAACTCGCCCAGGATTGCAATCGTCGTGGCGAGCAGCATGGCAAACATTTCCAAACCCTGCATCACAAATCCAGTGGCTCCAGTAAACGAATTGCCCCGAAGGCCAAAACTGACGGATATCACGACACCCAGGACCTGCAATAGTCCCAATAATGCGTACTGCCAGTTAGCGCGCAGTCGTCCGAAAATCAGGATCGACATGAGACTCGCCAGTACGAGCGGCCACGTGTAGTTGAGCGTATTCAGGATGTGAAGAACACCCGAGAAAAAACCTACAATTTCTAAGTCGATTACTACCCACTGTGCAATCACAAGGAAGAACCACAACACCACAACAGAAACTGGTTTTCTCAATTTTGGCACTACCTTCCTGATCCGAAGACTACCCCGCCCCACACACGCTGTGCAAATATTTCTCAGGGAAATCCGGTTCTTGGGCTCGCCGTCAACGTCGTCGAATGTTAGACGTGCTCCGCGAGGGTTGAGCTAGTCGGCCGCAGCCAACTGGCCGCAAGCACCATCGATTTCTTTGCCTCGAGTGTCACGCAAGGTGGTGGGTACTCCGGCGGATTCCAGCCTGTCGATGAATTCGCGGGTGACGGGGCCCGTCGAAGCGGTCCAAATGGAGCCGGGAGTCGGGTTCAACGGAATGGGGTTCACGTGGACCCACCCGCGTCCACGGTCATTCAGTTTTTTACCGAGCAGGTCGGCTCGCCAAGCGTGGTCGTTCATGTCCTTGATGAGCGCATATTCGATAGATACCCGTCGACCGGTGGCATCGAAGTACGCCTTTGCAGCGTCAAGAGCTTCGTCGACTTTCCACCGCGAATTCACGGGGATCAACTCGTCGCGCAGTCCATCATCTGGTGCATGCAATGACAGTGCGAGGGTCACCGGGATTTCTTCGGCGGCAAGTTTCTGCATCGCAGGAACGAGGCCGACCGTGGAGACGGTGATGTTTCGGGCCGACATCCCCAAACCTTCGGGGGCAGGTGCGACCATTGTGCGCACGGCGTGCATGAGGCGGTTGTAGTTGGCGAGCGGCTCACCCATGCCCATGAACACAATGTTGGACACGCGTTCGGGCGAGTTGCCGACCTTTTTGCCGCCCAGTTCTCCGCGGGCGATGGCCTGGTTGGCGCGGACAATCTGGTCGATGATCTCGGCCGATGACATGTTTCGTGTGAGGCCCGCCTGACCTGTCGCACAGAATGGGCAGTTCATTCCGCACCCTGCCTGGGATGAAACACAGAGTGTGATGCGTCCGGGGTACCGCATGAGCACGGATTCGACGAGTGCGCCGTCGAACAGTCGCCACAGGAATTTGATGGTGTCACCGTTGTCGGTGTGCAGTCGCTTGACTTCGGTCAGCAGTGAGGGCAGTGCGTGTGCGACGAGTTCCTCCCGTCCCTGTGCGGGAAGGTCGGTCATGTCTGCGGGGTCGCTGGTGAAGTGGCTGAAATAGTGTGTGGCCAACTGTTTTGCCCGGAAGGCGGGGACCCCGTGTTGGGCGACGAATTCGCCTCGTGTGGCGGCGGTGAAATCTGCGAGGTGTTTGGGTGGCTGGGTGCGTCGGGGTTCAGCGAATTGCAGGCGCGGACGGCCGGTCTCGTCTTTGGCTTGTTCCCATCCTTCGGCGGCGGGCCGCACCTGGGGGCGAATGTTTTCTGCCACTGTGTCCTCAAAGCTGTCGTGTGGGCTGCGTTGACAGCCCGAATCTTCTATAACGCTACCGCGAGAGCGACCCACCATGCACTAGGTTTGTCCTAACAAAGTCGTGAGGACCACTATGACCACCTACCGTTTGGCCGCTTCAGCGGAAATGCTGTTCACCGATCTTCCGTTCCGCCAACGCGTTCTCGAAATTCACGGGCGCGGGCTCGACGTCGAAATTTGGAACTGGACCACCAAAGACCTCCCCGACCTGGCCAGCACCGGCGCAAACTTTGCCTCCATGACCGGGTACATCGAGGGTGACCTGCTCGAAGCCGACGGCATCGAACGGTTCCTCACCACCGCACGCCAATCCATCGAAGCTTCCCGGATCATCGACTGCACCCGACTCAACGTGCACGGAACCGGGCTCGACGGCAACGGCCAGGCAATCCGCCAACGTCACACCGTGACCGGAGCAGAATGGTTGCGCGGCGCCGACACCCTCGCCCGGCTTGCCGACCTGGGTGCACAACACAACGCGGTCTTCATGCTGGAAAACCTGAACCTGCTCGTCGACCACCCCGGCACCCCCTTCGCCAGCGCCGAAGACACGCTCGCGCTGGTCTCGCACATCGACAACCCCCACCTTCAACTGAACCTGGACCTGTACCACGCCCAGATCGGCGAAGGAAACCTGATCGAGACCGTTCGCGCCTCATTGCCGTGGGTTGGTGAAATTCAGGTCGCCGATGTGCCCGGCCGTTGCGAACCCGGAACGGGAGAAATCAACTATCGTCGCATCGGTGACGAACTTCAGGCATTGGAATTTGCGGGAGTTGTGGGCCTCGAAGGCTGGGCTTCCGGTGACTCACACGAGGCGCTCACGGCGTTTATCGACGCCTTCAGTTGAGCGAAAAACCCACAACGGCGCAGAGGCACTTGTTGCTAATCTGACGGCATGAAGGTTCTCGTTACCGGCGGCGCCGAGTACATCGGTTCACACGTCGTACGACTATTGTCAGAGCGCGGTGACACGGTCATCGTCGCCGATGACATGAGCGCCGGGGTGCCCGATCGCATAGCCGGTCATGAAACACTGAACCTCGACCTGTCTGCACCCGGGGCGCAGCAGGCCCTGACCGACACCTTGTCCGACGGCGTCGACGCCGTAATCCACTTGGCCGCTCGCAAAAAGGTGGGCGAATCTGTCGAACTGCCCGAATGGTATTTCGAACAAAACGTGGGCGGAATGGCACACCTGCTGGGCGCCATGCGCACCACCGGCGTGACAAAGCTCGTGTTCAGTTCATCCGCCGCGACATACGGAATGCCCGATGTGCCCGCAGTCACCGAAGACACCGTGTGTTCGCCCATCAACCCCTACGGGGAAACCAAACTGATCGGCGAATGGATGGTCGCCAACGCGGCGCGCGCATGGGGGCTGCGCGGCGCGAACCTGCGATACTTCAACGTCGCCGGGGCCGGCTGGCCGGACCTGGGTGATACCGCCGTCGCCAACCTCGTGCCCATCGTCTTTGCCGCCATTAGTGGCGGAACAACACCGATTGTGTTCGGTGACGACTACGCAACACCCGACGGCAGTTGTGTGCGTGACTATGTGCATGTGCACGACCTCGCCACAGCTCACCTTGCCGCGCTCGATTACCTCGACGCCGACGACCGTCCCCACGCAACATTCAATGTGGGCACCGGCACGGGTTCCTCCGTGTTTGAGGTGCTGGATGCCATCCGCCAGGTCACGGGAATCGACTTCCCCCACGAGGTGGCGCCCCGCCGAGCCGGTGACCCTCCCTACCTGTGCGCCGACATCAGCCGCATCACCCAGACCCTGGGGTGGACCGCACAGCACGGGTTGCGCGACATCATCGCCTCTGCGTGGAACGCAACCCAGAAATAGTCGCTAGCTGAAGCTCAACTGATCGGGCTGCGCATAGCTCGACGCGTTACGCATAAAGGCCACCACACGGCGGTCAACCTTGACATCGCTGGGGCGCAACGGCCGCGACAAATACACCCCGTCCAGGGTTTTGATACGGCTGAACGCCACATAGGTTTGACCGTCCGCAAACGCACCATTACCCAGATCAATCAAGGCGGATTCCAGGGTCTTGCCCTGTGATTTGTGAATCGTCACCGCCCACGCCAAACGCACGGGGAACTGTTCAAAGGTGGCGACGACGTCTTGCTCGACCTTTCGTTCCTCGGGGTCGTAGGTGTACTGGATCTTTTCCCACACCACAGGCTCCACCTTGTGTGCGGCATGAGGCGCATCATCGGTGGCAACGTGCACGGCGTCATCGATGCGCACCACGGTACCCAGGGTGCCGTTTACCCAACGCCCGTCACTGTCGTTCCTCAAGAACATCACCCGTGCACCGGGTTTCAGTTCGAGGTTTTCGTCCGCAGGGGTTTGTTTCCCAAAATCGCCCTCCACCCGCGCGTTCGCCGTTTTGGTTGAACCGGCCAAACCCGTGAGTGCAGAACCATTGAGGTTCGTCACAATGTTGTTCGTGATCGCCAGCGTGATGGTGTCCTCGGGCACTGGCCGGCGAGCACCGATGGTGTTGATCAGGTGCGCGTCATCGGCGTTCATCGTGCCGTTTCGCATGCGGTCGAGGATGTCGCGGAATTCGGGTTCGTCCTGTCGCAACACGTCAGACAGTTCGACCACGGTCGGCGCCGCCTCGGCCCAGACTTTCGAATCAAAGAACCATTCGCTCGCGTAATGGTCGGCGATGTAGTTGCGTTCCGCGGGGTCACTGACCACGGGCGACAGTTGGTAGGGGTCACCAAACATGATGACCTGTGCCCCACCGAACGGTTCGTGCCGGTTGCCGCGCACCATGCGCATGCGACGGTCCAGACCATCCAGCAGGTCGGCACGGACCATCGAAATTTCGTCGATGACGATCGTTTGTACCCGCTTTAACAGCGTGCGGGCTTCTTCGGATGGCGGATAAAATTTCGTCTGCTCGGTGATCAACCCGATGGGCAGCCGGAAGAGTGAGTGGATCGTCTGACCACCCACATTCAGCGCGGCCACACCGGTCGGGGCCGCCACCACCAGAGGTTTCTTTGTGTGGCGAACGAATTCTTGTAGCAGCGTGGATTTACCGGTTCCCGCACGCCCGGTCACAAAAATGTGGTCGTTTGTCGTCTCGATTCGGTGAAGAATCGCTGCCTGCTCTGACGTCAGGGAAATCGACATGGAACTCCTCGGGCTGAACTTCCAGAGTACGCCACCGCTCACACTCGAGTCGTAGGCTGTACCCATGCGACGGTCATTATTTGCGTGGGGGATCGTTGTGTGCGCCCTGCTGGCAATCGCCGCAGCCACCGTGTGGGTATTGAACGCGTCCACGTATTCCGCGCATGCCACCGTAGAACGTTATCTGACCGCATTGGCCGAAGGCCGCACCTCGGATGCTGCACGGCTCGCGGGTGTCGACCCCGAATCGGTGGCGCCCGTGCCCACCGACCCTGGTCTGCGCATCACGGGCCCGTTCGTCGCCGGCGGTGTCGCCCACGATGGTGTTGTCACCGTCGAGGCGCGTGCCACCCTTCGTGGGGCCGACGTGCTGTTCCGCGCCGACATGATTCCGGCCCCCGCCTTGGGTGGAATTTTTACCCAGTGGGAATTTGCCGAACATCCCACGGGCACCGCACACATCGATGCCACCCCGGTGAAACGGGTGCTGCTCAACGGTTCCCTCGTCGACACCTCTAACCCGGTTGCCGTGCTGGCCCCCGGCATCGTGTCGGTGGCATCGGCGTCGAGCTGGTTCGATGCCCCCGAACAGGTGGTCGTTGTCGAGGCTGGTTCGACCCCACAGATCGCCGTGGCATTGCGCCCCTCCGCAATCTTTCGCAGCACCGTCGATGACACCCTCGCGGACTACCTCGATGACTGTGCCGCCCAGCACGTGATGTTTCCCATTCAATGCCCGTTTGGGGCTTCGACCGACAACACAATCCACGACGGCCCACGCTGGGTAATCCACGAGTACCCCGAGGCACAGTATTCCCGCACCGCACAGGACCTGGCCGACGGCGCATGGACCGTGCGCGGCACCGGTATCGTCGACCTCGAAGCGACACTCGTCGACAACGCCTCGGGCACGCTGTTTCCCGTCGACTCCCGCCAGCGGTTCACCATTGTGGCGCGCATCACCGGCCTCGACACCGACAATCCCCGCGTGACGGTCATCAACCCTTCCGCGGATTAGCGTTCGGCGTTGTGCTGGGCTTCGCGCTGGGCCAACCTCTCGAGCATGGCGTTGTAGTCGTTCAGATCGGCGTCCCCGTCACGTTGCGCCTTTCGGTCGCCGCGTTTCTGTTCACGAGAATCTGACCTGACCCACGACAAGGCCACCATCGCCGACAGCACCAGGGTGGGCACTTCACCGACACCCCATGCGATACCGCCACCGACCTGCTGGTCGGTCAGGGGGTCGTCGCCCCAGGTGCGCCCCATGGCTCCGTACCATTCGGGAATCAGCAAGCTTTCGCCCATCATCAACGACAGCCCAAAGAATGCGTGGAACACCATCGTGCCCATCAGCAGGATGAAGCGCACCGGATACGCGGTGCGGTGCGGTGTCGGGTCGATTCCGATCAGCGCTTGGATGAAGAGGTATCCGCCGACAAGGAAATGCACGACCATCCACTCGTGCCCCAGATGGGTGGTCGTGGCCCACGACAGCAGGCTGGAGTAATAGAAGACAATCAGCGACAGGGCGAAGACCGTTGTCGCGATCAGGGGGTGGCCCACGATGGACACCCATCGGGAGTGCACAATTCCCGCAACCCATTCGCGGCCACCCAGCGAACCGTCGTGACGGGGTTGCACCGCACGCATGATCAGCGTGACGGGTGCCGCCAGCACGATGCTGATGGGAACCATCATGGTCAACAGCATGTGCCCGATCATGTGCACACTGAACAGGTATTCGCCGTACACGGCCACACCGCCGCCGGTCGCATAGACGAGAACCGCCATCGCGAAAATCCAGTTGAGCGTGCGCGATACGGGCCAGTGGTCACCGCGCCGGACCATGCGTCGTACACCGGCAAGGTACCACCACGTGGTGATGACGGCAAAGAGCACCCAGATCAGGTCGAGTCGCCACGAGGTGACGGCCTGTTCGAGGCTCCACGGATCTGGAACATCCCTGCCGGTCAAAATTTCGGCTGCGGACATGGCGCCGTCCGCCGTGTCATCGACCGGTGTTTCGGTCCGACCGAGGCCCGTGGCGACACCGATGGTGGCAAGCATGATGATCGTTTCGACGACGAACAGTCGAATGATCCGTCCACTGTGTCGGCCCAGTCGCGGGATGGCCCGGCGGCGATAGAACACGCCCAGTGCACCCAACGCCACCGTGAGCGCAAACTTCACGAGCACAATCTGGCCGTACTGGGTTCCCCCGAGGTTGTCGAATGAACCGACCCGCACCCACGAACTCGCTGCGCCCGATACGGCGACGACAATAAATGACAGCAGTGCGAGGCTCGAATACCGTGCTGTCGTGTGCGTGGTGTGCGCCCCAGACATCAGGGCGATAACCAGTGCGACGAGTCCACCCACCCAAATGGAAATAAACAGGATGTGCAGAATCAGGGCACTGACGGCCACACTGTGATCCGCGCTGCCACCCGAGTGCGCCATTTCGGCGAACGGCCACAGGGCAGCGACGGACAGCACGAAAGCCAGCGCGTTCCACCAGGCGTTCGTGCTCAGAGCGACAAGGACACTGACGGCGACGGCGAGCCCGGCCGAGACCAACAGCAGTGTTCCCAGTTCGGTCTCAAAGGCGAAGTACTGCAGGTTGGAGGTGAAACCGTCGTCGGTCGACAGCGGTGTCGCATACACCGACAAGAACGACAACAACCCAAAGCTGATGAGCGAGAGAACCCAGGCGCCCGAAGCCAGCTGTACCAGAGTCAGCACGCGTCGTGTCGGCACACCGTCGGGCAACGCCCACAGCCTCAGCATCAGCCCGCCGATTACCAGTGCGCCCGACAACGAGACCATGAGTTTCGCAATGGGTAACCCGTACCGCACGGTTTCACCGGGATCGGTCAGCGGCAACGGCTCTGCCCCGCCGCCCCACGAGAGCGACCACCACAGTCCCAGGGCCGAGGCGACAAAGCCCACGACAACCCACAAGAACTTTTTCACGCTCACCCTTCGAGCCTAGGGGCAAAAGTAAAAGGGCGAGAGCTTACGCTCTCGCCCTTTCGCAAGTCAGAACTACTTAACAGCAGCCTTGAGCTTCGATCCAGCCGAAACCTTGACGCTCTTCGAAGCGGCAATCTGGATTGCTTCACCGGTCTGAGGGTTACGACCCGTACGAGCGGCGCGGCTGGTGCGCTCGAAAGCGACCCAACCAGGAACGGTGACCTTGTTGCCCTTGGCAACTTCGGCCGACACGGTTGCGAAAAGAGCGTCGAGTACGCCGTTGACGGCGGTCTGGCTCTGACCCGATGCAGCTGCTACAGCAGCGACAAGCTCGGAACGGTTCATTTCGAGTCCTCCTGAGACTGATTGGTTAGGGTGCTAGCGGGAACGAGTTCCCGTTAACG